>CALFFK010000070.1 GCA_937957975.1 uncultured Neomegalonema sp. | reverse complement strand
CGCGTGGTGCGCAGTGAACCGGCTAACGGCTTCTGGTCGCGTACAGGGCGAATACGAGAAGATTTCCGTTGAAGACGCCCTTCACGCCATTACGCTTGGCGCGGCCTATACGCTTAAACTCGATGGGGAAATCGGCTCTATTGAGACAGGCAAGTGCGCGGATATGGCTGTTCTGGAGGATGATCCAACCGAAATTGGCGGTGAGAACCTGAAAGATGTGCGCGTCTGGGGGACGGTGCAGGGTGGACGCGTCTTCAGGGCGTCAGGGGCGGAGGGCTAATTCGTAATGACCCAGGGCTTGAGTCATATGACGTTCATCGTGAGCGATCTTGACATGATGGAAGAAATGCTCGTCACCGTGCTGGATGCAAAGAAGACCTATGATAGCGGGGACAACACCTTTTCGCTGTCGGAGGAAAGATTTTTCGATATCGGTGGTATCTGGGTTGCCGCAATGAAGGGGGAGCCACTCCCAACCCGAACTTATAATCACGTTGCGTTCAAGATGAACGCAGCAGATTATGAGGAAAAGCTCAGGCGAATAAGAGCACTCGGCCTGGAAGTCAAAGAGGGGCGCTCGCGCGTAGAGGGCGAGGGTCATTCGATCTATTTCTATGATTTCGATAATCATATGTTTGAGTTGCATAGCGGTACACTGGAAGAACGCTTGCGCCGCTATCAGGAACCAGCATAGTCTACAGGAAAGCCCGCTTATGGCATTGCCTCTCACGATTATCGGCGGGTATCTCGGCTCCGGTAAGACAACGCTGGTCAATCACTTGCTGCGCCATGCAGATGGGCGACGGCTTGCGGTGCTGGTCAACGAATTTGGTGAATTACCCATTGATGCAGACCTGATCGAAGCGCAGGATGACGACATCATCAGCATTGCGGGGGGGTGCGTTTGTTGCAGCTATGGCAATGACCTGACGCTGGCGCTTATGGACATGGCCGCGCTCGACCCTGCGCCGGATCATGTGTTGCTGGAATCGAGTGGTGTGGCCATGCCCGGCGCTATCGCTGCTTCCATCTCGCTGCTGCAAGGGTATGCGCTCGATGGTATCGTCGTTCTTTGCAATGCAGAGACAATCCGCGAGCAGGCAGAGGATATCTATATCGGGGATACCGTCCGGCGACAGATTGCCGATGCAGACCTTTTGATCCTGAACAAGACCGATCTGGTCGATGAACGCGAGCGTGACGCGGTGGTGGCATGGTTGGGTGGCGGTTCAACGGGGGCAGAGATAATTGCCACCGATTATGGAAAGCTATTGCCGGAGTTGCTGTTGCAGGGCTTTGATGGTCCTGTGCGCGATTATGCTGCGCCAGCGGGGCATCATGGAACGCTTTTTCGGACATCGGCCTTTGCTGTGGATCATCCCGTTGATGCCGATGTCTTGGCGCAAGGGCTAGCTGATTCTGCGCTGGGCCTCGTCCGCGCGAAGGGTTTCGTGACGGGGGGCGGGGGCATGACGAAGGCTGTTCAGGTTGTGGGACGGCGCTGGGCGGTCACAGATGGACCAGATGATGTCTCGTCGGCTATTGTTGTCATCGGGAAAGCGGCGGAGTTTGATGATGCCTCTGTCAACGCGCTGATCTCTGCCTCACGCCTTTGAGCGCACTTACCCGTTAATGATGAAGCCCATACGAATTGAGAGCGTGCCATGACCTATCAAACCCTGAACCTGCAACCCGGTGATGCACCGTTCCGGGCCGATCCTGCGCAGTCCTGGACGCTGCCTGCGCGCTTTTATCACGACCCGGAAATCTTTGGGTTGGAGAAGGACGCGATTTTCTACAAGAGTTGGTGGTATGCCGGGCATGTCAGTCAGGTGGCCGAAGCGGGGGCGTTTCTGACGACGCGCATCCATGAGCAAAATATCTTTGTTGCGCGCACACGAGCCGGGGAACTCAAGGCGTTCTATAATGTCTGTCCGCACCGGGGTCACAAACTGGTCGAAGGGACGGGGCGCAAGAATGTCATCACCTGCCCGTATCACGCCTGGGCTTTCGATTTTGACGGCACTCTGAAATCAGCACGCAATACCGAAAATATGGAAGGGTTTGACCGCTCGGATTTCGCCCTCAAACCTGTTCAGGTCGAGGTATTCTGTGGTCTTGTGATGGTCAATCTCGATCCCGATGCGACTTCGTTTGCCGAGCAGACGGGCGATCTGGAGAAAGAAATCCGGCATTATATGCCGGGTGTTGACGATCTGGCCTTTGCGCAGCGGGATACCTATGACGTAAAGGCAAACTGGAAAGTGCTGATCGACAATTTTCTTGAATGTTATCACTGCCACACGGCCCACAAGGATTTCGTTGATCTGGTGGATATGCCATCCTACCGCTCACGGGTTTGTGGCATCTATTCCAGTCATTGCTCTGACACCGTGAAGACGACCGAGAGCAAGGCATTCAATTTCGAGAAGGGCGATGTGGATTTCAGCTATGCGGGCTGGTTCGTTTGGCCGAATTTCACGATCTGGGCTTATCCGGGCGAACCGAATCTTTCGATCCTGCAAATGAACCCTACCGAACCGGAGCGGTGCGTGGAATTTCAGGACTGGTTTGTGCCGAATGGGCAAATCACACCGCAATTGAAAGATGCGATTGATTATCAGATTGATGTGCTGCAACCCGAAGATATTGGCCTGTGCGAGAGTGTGCAGGAGGGGCTGAAATCCTCCGGTTATAATCAGGGGCGTTTCGTCGTGGACCGGGATCGCACGGAACTGAGTGAACATGCCGTCCACCATTTCCAGAATCTTGTCGCTGAGGCGTTGGGCGCGCGGCTCGATCCGGGGTGAGGTGGGTCAGATGATAACATCCTCAATCCGCTTGGGGTGATCTGTGACGGTCTCGTATCCGTCTGCGGTGAGGATGAAACTGTCACCGATCTGGGCGCGGAAGGTGTCGGTGGAGACGGAGCCGTCTACGGCCAGCACCATGCCGGGTTTCAGGATCGTCTTGTCGCCGGTGACGAGTTGGGGTTTTTCCAGAAAGCTGAACCCTGTCGCGCGACCGCAGCGGAATGGATAATCATAGCCTGCGCTCTGTATAACCTCGGCATAGGCCGCGTGGACACTTTCCGCTGTAACACCGGGGCGGAGCGCATCAAGGGCGGCTTTCTGGCTGGCGAGGGCTACCTCATAGACGGCGGCTTGTGTGTCATCAGTGATTTTGCTGATCCAGAAAGTGCGATCAAAACCGAGTTTGAAACGGTGGAAATTCGTCATACCGCAAAAGCACAGGAACACTGGCTCACCATGGCGCATAATGCGTGTGGTGGCGCGGTGGTGGGTTTTCACGATTTCTTCGCCTGATGCCATGATTTGCAGGAAGTGCATGTTCGGGGACATGGCCGTGTCGGTGTAATGGGCGGCCAGAAGATCCGCCGCCTTGCGTGTTCCTGCCTGCGTGGTTGCGAGTGCCACTTCGTATTCCGGTACGCCGTCACCAATGGCCGCGCGCCCCGCTGTCATCATGGCATTGGCGACCAGACCGGCATGGCGGGCAAGCTGAAGTTCACCAGCGGATTTTATCATGCGCATATCGGCCATCAGGGGCGTCACGCTCGCCATCGCTTTGGCATCCAGTAGCGTATCGAGATAAGCGCGCACGAGGGGAGGCATGTGATCCGGTTCGATGCCGATGGTCGCCGCATGACGCACCGCAGAGGGCAGTTCGGCGCGCCATTCCTCGCCCGCACCGTCATTCCATGCCGCGATACGATCCACTTGCGCCGCCGCTTCGGCCATGACGAGATCAATCGTGGGCGTGATGAGCAGGCTTTCGCCGTCCTTTTGGACGACGAGGATTGTGGGACGGCCAAATTCCATGTGGAGGTAGTCGTAATAGCCGGTCAGATAATAGATGTTATCATCATCAGTGATGAGCGCGACGTCGATGCCGTTTTCGGCCATCCGCGCGCGCAGAGCGTCTATCCTGCCCTTGAACATCATGCGTCCTTTTCGCCGAGCATGGCTATGGTGCGGGCGAAAAACTCGCTTTGTGGATCGGCCAGCACGTTCAGTTCATCGAAGTGATCGACTTCCGGCACGACGTAGAGGCTTACCGGGCGTGCATCCGTGGCGAAGGCATCGACATACATTTGCGCCTGTCGGTGGAACTCGTCTGTTTCGGCCCCGCCGACAACGACCATCTGCGGTGCGTTGGTCAGGGGAGGGTGATTGAGCATCGGGCTTTGGGCTTCGGCTTCGGCGGCATCCATGCGGATGCCTGCATTGAGGCCCAGTGTCCGGCGCACGGGTTCCAGCAAGCTGAGGGGCGATACCGGGATGCCAGCTTTTACCAGATCACGGGGCAGGTTATCGTCATAGGCGGGCCAGTCGGTCCCCATCATCATTTCGGTGAGATGCCCTCCTGCCGAATGGCCCATGACGGTGATGCGGTCGCGATTGATGCCCAGATTGGCGGCATTGTGCCAGATATACGCCAACCCCTCGCGCATCTCTTCGCTGATGCGGGTGATGGTGACGTCAGGGCAGAGATCATAGCCGATGACGATGACGTTCACGCCAGCCTCTACGAAGGGTTTTGCGAGAAAGCCATAGATCGCCTTGTCACCTCGTTGCCAGTAGCCACCATGGATATAGACAAGTGTGGGTGCGCTGGCATTGCCGCAGGAATAGACGTCGAGTTTCTGGCGCTCGCCTTTTGCATAGCGGATGTCAGGGGTGCAGGTCATCGTCGCCCGCGCCGCCTTGCTCCGTTCCTGCCAGTCGGGAATCACCGTTACATCGTAATCAGGGCGACCCTCGCGCAGGTTGTACTGGGCCTCAAATTCTTCAGGTGTGAAGCGTTCGTGGAAAGTGAGGGGATTATACATTTCGGGCCTCCGTTATGAGCGTGCAGCCCGTTCTACGAGTGCAAGGCAAACCTTTGTAGCGAGAGCCATATCTTGCACGGCGATCCATTCGAGAGGGCCGTGAATTTCCTGTTGGCCGGTAAAGATATTCGGGCAGGGAACGCCCATTTCAGTCAAGCGCGATCCATCCGTGCCGCCCCGGATTGCCCTTGAAACCGGCTCCAGCCCCGCATCGACACACGCGGCACAGGCCAGATCGACTGGTGTCATGTCTTTTTCAAGCCAATAACGCATGTTGCGATATTGTGGAGTAATGGTGCAGTCGATGGCGGCGCGTGGCTCGGTCGCGGCGATGGCGTCGCAAACCTGTCTGAGCATAGCGCCTTTCGCCTCCAATCCGTCGAGTTCAAAATCGCGCAGGATCAACTTGATCCGCGCCTCCGCCGCCGTCCCCGTCATTTCATACACATGCCAGAAACCATCTCGCCCTTCGGTGGTTTCTGGCGTCATGGTCGCCTGGGGCAGCATCTCGATAATCTTCGCGGCGAGATGCAGGGCGTTGACCAGCCTGCCCTTTGCCCATCCGGGATGAAACGAGACACCCTTGATGATAATTTCAGCGCCGTCTGCTGAAAAGCTCTCATATTCGATCTCGCCGGGTTTTGAGCCATCAAGGGTATAGGCGAAGTCAACTGCGAAATCGGCGGGTAGGCGGGGATCGACACCGCGCCCGATTTCTTCGTCAGGGGTAAAGGCAAGGCGTACGGGGCCATGGGTAAGACCGGGCGTTTTGAGCAGGTGTTCCGCCAAGGTCATAATGATGGCGATGCCCGCCTTGTCATCAGCGCCGAGCAAGGTTGCACCGCTGGCCGTGATAATATCGCAGCCGATTTTCTCGCTCAGATAAGGTACGATTGCAGGGGACAGTTCCAGATTGGGGGCATCGGGAAAGCGGATTGGCGTACCATCATATTCGGAATGAACGCGCGGTTTCACATCTGTCGCGCAAAAGGCCGGGGCCGTATCGACATGCGAGCAGAAACCGATGGTTGGGCCGTTTTTTGTGCCGGGAACAGTGGCCAATACGACTCCATAATCAGTGAGAGTCACCTCCTGTGCGCCCATACCTTTCAACTCATCCACCAGCATATTCGACATATCGAGCTGAATGGCGGTGCTTGGTTGGGTGTCCGATGCTTCGTCGCTCTGGCTGTCGATGGCGGCATAGCGCATCAGGCGTTCCTGAAGGGTGGCGTCAAAGTCAGTGCGCATCTTGGCTCCCCGGTGTGGCGTTCATGGAGTTACAGGATGAACCTACTCGAAGGAGAGCACGCCGTCCCTGCGAAGCCCCTTCACCCGTCATCAGGGTACGTAACCCGATCCAGCGCGCATTTGTGGGATATTTCGAGAAAAAAAGGCCGGTTCGCCGGAACGATTGACGAGATGATGAGCGTTGTCAATGCCACCCGGAAAGCTCGCAGCATTACCGGGCATCAGTTCCGTTTCGCCACTTTCATCGATAAGTATGAGCAGTCCATCGAGCAAAAAGATGAATTCATCCTCGATTTCGTGTCAATGGCGCATTGTGGATTGTGCGCCCGGCGCGAGCCGTGTGAGATTGACGTCAAATTGCTTGAGATCACCTGCGTCGGACAGACGTTTTGCATGTCGTCCCACGAAGCGAGAAGCGAGCGGTTCTGGATAGCTTGAGGAATCAAGCCACTGTAAGCTTTCGAGGTCAATTTTGGGCATGGTAAGATTTTCCCAACATTATTGTACCTCACTATGTGTCTTGGGTGTGATCCAAAAAGGATCAGCTCTAGTTGGTTTTGTTTAATAAATGGATTCTTTTTGTGCCATAAGCTTTCAGTTGTAATGAGCGTTGGATTTTTTGCATTCGGCAGGATGGCTTTGTGATGAAGATGCATTCCAGAGGGATGGAGCCTCTCTGGGCATTTTGCATTTAAGTCAGGGCGGCCGTTATTACCTCCCGCCCTTTAATGCATGACTGCGGTTTGAACGTGAAAGCCATCTCCACACATCAATGACAACAATTCAGGATCGCGGCAGTGTCCTTAGCTTCCTTCATTGGCAGATGCCTTTTCCAGTGCGGCCCAGTCTTCAGGGGTCGTACCAAAAAAGCGCATGACGTGTTTCTGGTAAGCGGGCCGTTCAGAGAGGTGCGCGTACCATGCTTCGAAATGGGGTAGGGCAGGGCGTTCGATCCCGATATTGAAATACCGATAGGCGACGCAACCGAGGGGGATGTCGGCAATGGTGAAACTGTCGCCTGCCACATAGGCGCGGTCGGTTAGGTGGGCGTCGAGAATCGCCAGCATCGCCGCCGCCTCATCCGCATGTTTTGCGATCACTGTCGGGTCACGTTTGGCAGGATCGGTGCGAACGGTGGCAAAGAAGGCGTGGATCACGGGCGGGAAAAGGCGGGTCTGACACCACTCCATCCATTGATCTGCAATTGCCCGCTGTTGCGGCGTGCCGGGCAACAACGTTCCTTCGCCATAGCGACCTGCCAGATAACGGATAATAGCATTGGATTCCCAAAGGGCGAAATCGCCATCGCGGATCGCGGGGATCATGCGGTTGGGGTTAATCGTGGCGTATTCCGGCGTGTCGAGTTGGCCAAAACTGCCTCCGGCAAGTTTCAGGCGCCACTCTATTCCGGTTTCTGCCACCGTCCAGATTACCGGGATGACATTGGAGGAATAAGGCCGTCCCCAGACTTCAAGCATTTTGCCTCTCCTGCGCAATGGAGCGCGTTCCGAAATGCGGCACGACATGCTCGCAGAGGCGATCCCAGCTTGCGAGGATTTTCGCATAGGGAACGCCGGTATATTGTTGCATGAGCACCAGATGATCGAGGCCGGTTGTCTCACGCTTTTCCGCGAACCGTTCGGTCACATATTCCGCTGATCCCACAACGATGATGCCGCGCCGGTTCAGAAAATCGAACCAATCGCCGTTTTCATCCATGGCAGTCATTGTCTCGCCAATGTCGAGATAGCCATGTTTGGTCCATTCTCCCGCAGGGCGGGAGCCACCGAGAAATTCGTAATAGGCGTTGATCGCGGGGCGGATGGTGGCCTCGGCTTCCTCCTGCGATGTGCCAACATAGAAGGGCGTGCAGACGCCGACACCTTCGCCCAGTTGCACCGCGCGGCCATCGCGTTTCGACAGGGCATCGCGATAGGGTTCCCAGCAGGCGAGGGTGCGTTTTGGGGCGGATGACATTGAGATGACGCCTTGCCCCTTTGCGCCCGCTATCGCGAAAGTCGGTGGGGCATTGGACATGAGCCAGACGGGGGGATGGGGGTTCTGGTAAGGGCGGGGATGAACATACATGGCCGTATATTCACCGTCGGGCGCGTGATAGCGGGGGTCGAGCGGCTCGAAGAAGCGATTGGTCTCGCGCCAGCCGGGGATCGGGAATTGCCAGAACTCGCCATGGTGGGTGAAGGCTTCGTCTGTCCAGGCTTTCTCGATCACCTCCAGCGATTCAAGAAACAGGCGCATCACCCGGCTGTTGTCGCGGCGGTCGGCGTCGGGGTTGAACTGGATTGTGCTGCGTTCATTGATGCCTTTTGCAACACCGAAATCGACCCGGCCAAGACTCATATTATCGAGCATTGCCACGTCTTCGGCCACGCGCAGCGGGTGCCAGTCGGGCAGCACTATGGGGCAAGTGCCAACGCGGATACGATCAAAACGGGCGGCGATATGCGTGGCCATCTGGATCGGATTAGGCGGGGCGTTCATATAGCCGTTATGGGCGAAATGATGCTCGGTGAACCACGAGGTGGTAAAGCCAGCCTGTTCGCACAGGCCCGTCTGTTCCCTGATCATCTCCAGCGCAAGGGTCCATGGGATCGTTTCGCCGGGGCTGAAATTTGCAATCAGATCAAAGCGCATGGATGCTCCCGATTCTTATCCCCAATCGGTTATGTTTTGAATCAAGTGCTGTGCGAGTCCATTGGTAATTTTGTTGCGATGAGACGGAAATGGTTCCGTTCACAATTTCAACTGCATGTCCTTATGCGGTATTCCCGCATCGTCGTATTCCTCGCCATATTCCCGAAATCCCAAACTCCGATAGAAACCGAGGGCGTGGGTTTGTGCGCCGAGGCGAATGATGCGGGTGCGGCGTTCGGCGCGGACCTGTTGTACGATGAAGTCGATTATCGCTGCGCCAATACCATGGCCACGCAAGCCTTCCGGTACGCAAACACGCTGGATTTTCGTGTAGGTCTCATTATCGCCCTTCAGATAACGAAAGCGTGCCGCGCCCGCTGGAACGCTGCCCAGCCGTGCGAGGACATGGGTGCAGGAATCATCTTCGCCGTCTGTTTCTTCATGTTCAGGGACGCCTTGCTCATCAATGAAGACAGCGCGGCGCAAGGCCATGCAGGTGCCAATGTCGCGTGGGTCTTTCGCTATGGCGATTTCAAGCTGCACGCTGATCTCCTTCGGTAAGGACAGGATGTTCCGCTACGGCAAGGCCGACTTGGATTTATGGGCTCGCCTTATAAGGTATCCGCAATCTGCCCTGCCACTTCAACCGGGATGTGCCATGCTGTGTGTCGGTGTCGTCCTGGGACTTACATCCAGCCCAACATAATATATCGTTGCTGCCGTTCTTCTGGCGTTGTCTGTTAAGATTTTGGAAGATTTAATAAATAATGGTGGGCGGTACTGGGCTCGAACCAGTGACCCCAGCGATGTGAACACTGTGCTCTACCAACTGAGCTAACCGCCCTCCGGGTGCGCCGCTTTACGCGCGGGTGGGGGCGACAGTCAAGCGTCTATCGTGTCAGGTTTCACGCAAAGGGCGGGTTGCCCGCTGCATCGCCACGAGCAAGGCATCACGTTTCCCTGCAAGAGCCGCCGGTTCATCCGATCCGGCCCCTGCCATGACCCCGGCCACAAGCATTTCTGCGGTTTCCGCGTCGAGATGCAACGTGCCAAGATCATCCCACCAACGATTGAAGCTGTCGGTGTAACGTGCGCAAAACTCCGCCATGCCAGCCTCACCCGCACCCAGATGGAACAGCATCGTTGGCCCCATTGCTGCCCATCGAAGCCCCGGTCCGGCCCAGACCGCCTTGTCCACATCCCCGACCGAAGCGACACCTTCCCTGACCAAATGAATTGCTTCACGCCAAAGCGCCGCTTGCAGGCGGTTGGCAACATGGCCTGGAACCTCACGATTGACGCGGATCGTCACCTTGCCTGCGTCTTCATAGAAATGCTGCGTCTGTTCGACGATGCCGTCAGCGGTGCGTTCGTTGCCCATCACCTCGACCAGGGGGATCAGATGCGGTGGATTGAAGGGATGGCCGAGGACAAAGCGGGCAGGATCACGCCAACCGCCCTGCATTTCTGTGAGAGTCAGCCCAGAAGCGGAAGAGGCGACGATGGCCGCAGGGTCAAGCGCTTCCTCGATCTTTGCATAGAGATCGTGCTTGAGGGGCAAGCGTTCGGGAACGCTTTCCTGAATAAAGGCTGCGCCCGCAACCGCATCAGCAGGATCGGTATGGAAAGTCATGGCGTGCGGATCGCCGCGTTCCGTCATATCGAGAGCCGCAAGAGTCGGCCAGGCATTCGCGATTGCCGCGCCAATCGCTTTCTCCGCGCCTTCCATCGGATCGTAGATCGCAACGCGATGCCCCGCCGCCAGAAAAAGCGCCGCCCAGCTTGCGCCGATAACGCCTGCTCCGAGAATTGCCGTCTGGACCATCAACAAAATCCCGGTTGCAGCGGCGATGCAGCGGTCAATCCACCATCGATAGTGAAGAGTTGCCCGTTCGCAAATCCTGCCAGATCGCTGGCGAGCCAAACCGCCATTTCGGCAATATCTTCCGGTTTGCCGAAACGACGAACGGGGTGCCGTCGCAATGCTTCCTCGCGCGCGACTTCCGGTTCGTCGGCAAGGGTAAACCCGGCATCAAGCATTCCGGTCTCGATCCAGCCGGGGCAGATCGCATTACATCGGATGTGGGGGCCATGATCGACTGCGATAGAACGGGTCAGGCCGTGAACGAAGGCTTTCGAAGCGTTGTACAGCGCCATTTCAGGATCAGCGACTTGCCCTGAAATCGAGCCGATATTGATGATTGATCCCCCCTTGCGCAGCAAGGGCAGGAATGCGCGGCAACAGTTGAAAACACCCCGTGCATTAACCCCCATGACCAGTTCCCAATCCGCATCGGTGCTGTCTTCCACGGTCTTTTCGACCTGTACTCCTGCATTATTCACAAGGATGTCGAGCGCGCCGGTCGCTTTGGCCAGGTGCGCAACCTGTTCGGGGCTGGCCACGTCGGTGCGATGCCAGCCACAGGCATCGGGAAGATCGTCAGGCCGATCACCGCGACCGCATGTGAGGACGGTAGCCCCTTCACGCAGGAAAGCATGGACGATGCCGCGTCCAATGCCCTGTCGCCCCCCGGTTACGAGCGCATGTTTCGACGCGAGTTGCATGAATCAATCCCTCATGTCAGAGACGCATCTGCTGAACCTGTGCAGATAATCCGCCATCCAATACCCAAAGTTGCCCCGACGCATAGCGCGCCTCATCTGATGCCAGCCAAAGGACGAGGTTGGCCACGTCATCGGGAGTGCCGTAGGTCCGCATTGGATGAACATCGCGCACGGCCTGTTGCAGGGCGTCGATGCTCCTGCCGCCACCGCCCGAACCATCGCCTGTGAAAAAAGATTGCAGCATTGGCGTATCCACATAGCCGGGGCAAATCGCATTGACGCGGATGCCCTCCGGCCCGTGATCGCAGGCCATGGCACGGGTCAGGGCATGGACCGCCCCTTTCGTTGCGCAATAGGCGGCAAGGCCCGGATCGGCAATGAAGCCGTCATAGGAACCGAAATTGATGATTGACGCCCCATCACCTTTGCGCAGCAAGGGCAGGGCGAACTTGCTGGTCAGGAACGTGCCGGTGACGTTGACCGCAAAGCTGTGATTCCATTCCTCAAGCGTTGTGTCTTCGATGGTCTTCTCGATCTCGATCCCTGCCGCGTTGACGAGAATATCGAGGCTGTCCCATTCCGCCCCCAATCGGGCGAAAGCCGAACTCACGGCGCTCTCATCGGCGATGTCCAGATTGCGATGCTCCACCCCTTCTGGCGGGAAGTCTCCGGGCGCTGTGATGTCGGCGCAAATCACCTGCGCCCCTTCGGCGGCAAAGCGGCGGCAAATTGCCCAGCCGATTCCCCCCGCGCCGCCAGTCACCAATGCTGTCTTGCCTTCGATACGTCCGCTCATGCGGTCCCTCCCATGTGCAGACCATCGACCCGTGCAATTGCAAGGCCGCTTTCTCCTGCGGCGGAATAGAGCAGATAATCGCAATCTGCTTCAGAAAAAAAGCCGGGATCGCGCAATTCGTTGGCTGGCTCGGTACGGATGCCAGGGCAGGATGGCGCAACCGGCAGGGTAGCCCCTTCCCACTTATGCTGTGGCCGAAGAAGTTCGCGGATGCCTTCTACCCGCCATGTTGCCCAGTCATCGCTCAGGATCATGCTGCCAATATGAATGCGTTCCGGGGCATCCCCCACGGCGCTCCATGCTATCCAGAGACGGTTGCCTTTCAGAAGGACAGCGAGGTGACGGATCGACGCCTTCAGCCCGTCAGGGCGTGGACCGGGCGCGAATGGTGAAAGACCATCTTTCGAACGCCAGAGCATTCCTCCGAGAGAAAAAGCATACCAGAATCCCCCCCACTGCCATGCCCGAAAATATGACGGCCCCAATATATCGGGCCGTGCCGCAAAGGTGATCCCGTCAAAGGAATGCGCGACGCAGGTGGATTGCGTTGGCTGCTCAAAGGGATCAGGATCGCTCACACCATGAAAGTACATCCGAATTTCGCGCTGTTCCTCGTCGATATGCACGTCCGGGGATGCGATATGTTCGTGTAGCATCGGCGTCTGTGCAATATCCAATACCCCCGGCGCATAAATCGCCCAAGGGCCGGCAAGATCATCGGCATAAGCGAGCCTGATATATGTCCCCAGATGATGTGCGAAATAGAGGTGATACCGCCCCAGACGACAAGCCAGCCAGTCAGGTGTGCGAATGAGTGACGGCCCGTTGAGGTTGGCCCCCATCTGCCGCTCTGCAAAAGGGCGAATGATGGGGTTATTCGAGAGCCTGTGCGCCGTCGGGCCAGATGACATGCGCGATCAACCTGATGCTGCGCGATAGGAATCCAGCACCAGCCCGTGGAAATGGTGCACCGCATGTTCTGATTTTCCCGATCCTTCGGGATCATTCACGATACGGCCCTGATCGAAGGCGGGGGTGTTCATGCCTCGCTGAACGCTTTCGACAAGGCCAATATCCTCTACCTGCAACACTTCATCGAGATAGCGGATCGCTTCGATCTCGGCTTCATTGGGTTCCGGGGTTTCCAGAAAGAAATCGTAGGTCTCAAAGGTGCGATCCGGCCCCGCCGGAATAATATTGAGCACAATCATGCTGGATCGCCCTGGATAGCGCATCAGACAGGTGGTCGGCCATAACCACCAGACCGCGTGCGTCCGTACGCTGGCGTTTGAAACGTCATAGGCGCTGTTCGCGCCTTTACCTGCATCGGCCATGTGGCTGGACCAGATGCCATGGGTCGTGACCTTGTAGGTGTCCATATCGACCAACGAGCAAAAGTCCTTGTGCGCGGTCGGGCAGTGATAACATTCAAGGAAGTTATCAACGACATTTTTCCAGTTCGACTTGATCTCGTAGGTCAGGCGATGGCCGAAAGTCAGGTCTTCGACGTCAGGCGCCCAATGGCGGATTTCAAGTTCGAGATCACCGGTTTGTACCGCCAGCGATGCGGCGGTGGGGTCAAGATTGACATAGATAAAGCCGCAAAATGCCTCAACCTGAACTTGCGAAAGGCAGACGGAGCCAAGATCGAAATCTTCCAGCGTTTCCGTATGTGGCGCGCGTATGAGCTGGCCGTCGAGCCGGTAGACCCAGGCGTGATAGGGACACATGATCCGCTTGACATGTCCCTCGCCACTCAGCAACTCATGCGCTCTGTGCTTGCAGACATTATAAAAGGCACGCAGGGTTCCATTGCCGTCACGCACGATGGCAATGGGATGTCCTGCGACTTCCACTGTGACGAACGCGCCGGGTTCGCGCAATTTCTCGACATGGCAAACCCATTGCCATGTCTTTGCGAGTATGGCCGTTCGATCAACATCATACCAGTGTTGCTGCGTATAGGCATCAGCACGCAACGACAGGGACCGTGCAGGTGATGGGTCATAGCCGTGTGTAATGAAGTCGGGATCGGTATCAGGAGAATTGAGGGCCATCCGAATTTGTCTCCAGTCAGCGAAGCTTGCCTTCACCGTGGCGCAAATCGGCGCATCTTTCCAGACGCCAATGTAGTGGATAGCGCAGCTCCATATTGAAAGGATGCTCAGGTTCAGGACAAGGGGCTGATTGCCTGTCGTTACAATGTTGGTGGCATTCGGAGGAAAGACTTCGCATACTTGGTGGATTGCATCGGCCTCATCCTCTCCCCTCAATCCCGGAATGCCCATGACCAGGATCGACTCCATTGAGTTTCATGTTCTCACCAGCGGTGAAGAAGCGCGGCCCCATTGGGTCAGCCTGTTCAAAGTGCCACAAGCAAACGAGCTGTTGGTCAAGGTCCGCTCCAGTGATGGCGTCGAGGGCTTTGGCATCGCCACCCATTATGCCGATATTGCGACCGTTGTTCAGGTGGTCGAATCCGGCATCGGTGAGCAGATCATCGGCATGGACCCTCTCGCCCCGGAGCAGGTTTACCAGAAACTCTTTGGCCTCACCTCCAGTCGCCTCGCCACCGAGAAGAAATGGGCGCGTGATGCGATTATCCGGGTGTCGTCTGCCATCGACATCGCCTGTTGGGATATTGTCGGCAAAACCGCGAACATGCCCCTATATCGCCTGTTTGGTGGCTATCGCAGCAGCGTGCCCTGCTACGTAACCTGCGCCTATTACCGTGATGGCAAGGACGATGCGGAACTGCGCGCCGAGATGGAGATGCTGGTCGGGCAGGGCCATCGTGCCTTCAAGGCCAAGGTCGGTGGCCTCTCCCTCGCGGAAGACATGGCTCGCATGGAAATCGTCCGCGACGTGATCGGCCCTGATGCCGACCTGATGATTGATGTGAACCGCGCATGGGATCTGAAAACCGCGATCGAGGGTGCGCGGGCGCTGGAGGCGCTGAACCCTGTCTGGCTGGAAGAACCTGTCCGCTGGGCCGATGATCGCCGTGAGTTGAAGCTGTTGAAACAGCGCACCTCCATCCCGTTATCAGGCGGCGAGAGCGAGATTTCCAGCTATGGCTGTCGCGCCATGGTGGAGGAGGGTGGCATCGACATTCTGCAATTCGATTGCACGATGTTCGGTGGCTTTACCGAAGGGCGCAAGATGGCCGCACTCTGCGAGCTGAACCATATCGACGTCGCCCCGCACCACGATTGCTTTATCCATGCGCCGCTTGTGGCCAGCACCCCCGCTGGTCTGATCGTTGAGTCCTTCACTGACCCCGAACGCGACCCCCTACAGGCCGAACTGTTCGAGAACCCGCCCAGGATCGCCAATGGCTGGTTGACCCTCAACGAAGCGCCCGGCATCGGCCTGACGCTCTCGGAGGATGCGGTTGTGAAATTCGGTCAGCGGGTGGCGTAACCCTGCATCGCTGGTAGTTGCAGGGATAACACCACCTGCCGTTGTCGTCAGGCTCGCCCGCCGCGTACGACTTCGTAGCCCTCCTCTTCCGGTTCATCATCGGTCATTTCCGCCGGGAAACCATCAGCGAGAACCGACAGGCCGGTGGCGTCTTCCAATCGCCGGATGATATTGGGCGAGAGTTCGCGCTCTCCGTAGCGTGCGATGCCGTCATCAAAGATTTCGACCATCTTCGGGCTGATCTCCAGCGGCACGCCCGCACGTTCGGCAATAGCCTGAAAGAGGCCGATGTCTTTTTTCACGAGGTCCATCGTGAAACTGATGTCGCGCGAACCATTGAGGATAATCTGGCTCTCTGTCTCATGGACGAAAGATGTGCCGGAGGAAATGCGGATTGCCTCGTAAGTGGTGGCGAGATCGACTCCAGCGGCCTTCATCGTCACCAATGCTTCGCAACAGGTGATAAGGTTTGCGGTGGCCAGATAATTGGTCATCACCTTCAGGACCGAGGCGCTGCCCAACGGCCCTGTATGAAGGATGCGTCGACCGAGCGATTTCAGCACGGGCAGAACATGCTCGAATGTCTCGCGTTCGCATCCGGCGAAGATCGAAATATTGCCGGTAGCGGCGCGGTGGCATCCCCCTGAAACCGGGCAATCGACTGCTGCGCCACCCTTGGCGATGACCAATGCGCCCAGTCGTTTGACTTCCTCTTCATCCGTTGTGGACATCTCCAGCCACGTTTTGCCCGACCCCATGCCCGCGAGAATGCCGTCTTCGGCCTCCATCACGGCGGCGCTGGCTGCGGGGGAGGGCAGGCAGGTGATGACCGTATCGCAGGCCTCTATCATGGCTTTTGGCGATTCACCCCACGTCGCACCCTTGTCGAGAAAAGGTTGTGCGGCAGCTTGGTCGAGGTCTCGCACCGTCACCGTGTGACCGTTGCGGATCAGGCTGCCCGCCAGTTTGCCGCCGACATTGCCGAGTCCGATGAAACCGATCTTCATGGAAAGTTCCTCTCTCACTGTATCTTGAGTGGACCGTGCGGTCATGCGGTTCTTCCGTCTTGGCGAAGAACGACCATCCGTGCGTCGCTTTCCCACTACGCCGGATGGTGCCAATACAGACAAACTGTGGGGACAGATTGCAAATTCCCCAGAAACTCCAATGCATAACAAGGTTGTTGGTGCGTTAATCCTTGCGTCTGCTGACGTTCTCCTTTTCATTCCTGCCCCAATGACGTGCTTAAGCGTAGCGATTCAAAAAGGGGAAAACGGAATGGATGGAGCCGATACAAACGGCCTCCTCGTCGATGATATTTCGATGGTTTTCAAATTGCCGGGTGGCGGATCAGTCCACGCCCTCAAAAATGTAACCATGAACCTTGCATCGGGCGAGCTTCTATCGGTTCTCGGTCCTTCGGGGTGCGGGAAGACCACCCTGCTCAATATCATTGCGGGCTTTTTGGCCCCGACCGAGGGCGCAGTATTTCTGAATAACCAACAGGTGAAAGGCCCGGCTGCCGCGCGTGGTATGGTCTTTCAGCAGGGCGCTTTGTTCGAATGGCTTAATGTCAGAAAGAACATCTCGTTTGGCCCCCGCATGATGGGCAAACCGCGCAAGGAAACGAATGAGAAGGTTGAACACCTGCTCAATATCGTTGGTCTTGGGGATTTCGGTGACAAGCCGGTTTATCAGTTGTCAGGTGGGATGCAGCAGCGTGTGGCGCTTGCCCGCTGTCTGGCAAATGATCCTGACGTGATTTTGATGGATGAACCACTTGGTGCACTGGATGCCCTGACGCGTGAGAAGATGCAGGGGTTGGTACTCAAACTCTGGAAAGAAACCGGCAAGACCATCGTGCTTATCACGCATTCGGTCGAGGAAGCCCTGTTTTTGGGCGAACGCCTGATCGTCATGGCCCCTCGTCCGGGCCGCATCCATCGCGAATATCGCCTTCCCTTTGCTGAACGGGGGCTGACCGATAGCCCGCGTGAGATCAAGGCAAGCCCTGACTTCATCGAAAAACGCGAGGAAATCCTGTCGATGATCTGGGAAATGGAAGAAGAGATCATGGGAGGAACCGCGACATGACTGACGATTCCGTCGAAAAGACTGCGCGTCCCGTTGCCGCCACTGAAAAACAACCGTCGGCCCTGATGATGTGGCTCGGCATCGCGGATAACAGTTTTACCCGCCAAAAGACCGTCAAGTTCGGCGATGCAACGGCGGTAAATTCTGGCCGCCTTTATAGCATTATTACTATCGTATCGCTGCTCATTCTCTGGTGGGTCATCACGGCAAATGGCTGGGTGAAACCGATCTACTGGCCATCTTACGAGGCCGTTGGCGCGCGCTGGACCAAACTGATTGATCAGGGCTTTCGTAATGTCCCGCTGTTCGAGCATGTCTATATCAGCGTGTATCGCGTTCTGGCGGGCGTGTTTTTCGGTGCGATTATCGGTATCCCGCTCGGCTTTGCGATGGGTCTCAGTTCGATTGCAAAAGGCCTGCTCGACCCCATCGTTGAGTTTATGCGCCCAATCCCGCCCCTCGCACTGATCCCGCTGTTCATCCTTTGGCTCGGTATTGATGAAACAGCGAAGATTTCCCTGCTTTTCCTCGCCGCCCTGTTCATTATGATTATTGCGGCGCGGTCTGGTGTTTCCGGCGTGAAAATATCGAAGGTTCACGCTGCCTATTCACTTGGAGCATCGAAGTTCCAGGTGCTCAAGAACGTGATCCTGCCCAATGCCCTGCCGGAAATCTTCACAGGTATCCGCACGGCGATGGGCGTTTGCTGGGGGACGGTTGTTGCCGCCGAACTCGTCGCCGCCGAAAAGGGCGTCGGGTCGATGATTATGATCGCGAAGAACTTCCTTCAGACGGATACGGTCGTCATTGGCATCATCATCATTGGTATCATTGGCTACGGTATCGAGATGCTGATGCGCCTTCTCGAACGCTGGCTGATCCCATGGCGCGGCAAGGGCTGATGCCCACCTTGCCATAACCGAAACGAAAAAGGCTCTCACGGATGTGGGAGCCTTTTTTGTGGTGGAGGGCAGTTTGAAAGTCGATATTGTATTGTAGAGATTGGAGTCTGCAAATGCTGGAAGCAATCATTGCGCATAGTTCTGCGTATTGATTTTGTGTATGTTTTAAGCGCATAAATAGGCCGCATCGAAGGAGCCGAAGTTATGGGTAGAACGGCGCGGCAATGGCTTTGCCGATATAGCTTCCGGCCCCTTCGCCCCAGTGGCCTTCGGGCGGAAAACCGATGCAGTTTGAAGTCGTCCGGGCTGGTAGTCAGTTCGGCGTGGTGCTGGAATCCGACATCATGCCGCCAGAAAAATCGATTCTGGTCGCGCCCCTTTTCGATGGCATTCCAAGTGTCGGCAAACTGACGCCCGAAATTGCGTATGAGGGCGTGAACTACCGCCTGTATATTTGCGCTATGCAGACGGTATATCGCAGTGAACTGGTGTTTACGGGCGACGAGGTATCGGAGCACCGAGACGCCATAATCGCCGCAATTGATCTACTCGTAACAGGAATTTAGAGGGATTGCGAAACTCTTCTGGTTTCAGATCAGGCGTCTTACCCGAAGCGCTTCATTAAGGTTCCGCAAGAGTAATCGGCGGTCAGGTTGAGCCAAAGAGTGTCAGGAAATGCGCGGCTCCTGGTGCGATTCCTGACTCATCTTGATCGCCGGATACTCTAGCTGTGGTCTCGACACATCTTTGGTGAAACCCCTACATAAGCAGACATAGTGTGAACCTTACGTCCCAATATTCGCGCAATAATCTCCCGTCACGGCTGCCTATATCGCTTTGCCCATAGATCATGCTCGCCCGTTTCGTCCACGATCACATCCACCAGATCGCCGGGGGCGAGGTCTTCGAAATCCTCGTCGATGAAGACGTTCCCGTCGATTTCAGGGGCATCTGCCGCCGAGCGCGCTTCCGCGCCGTCCTCGTCTATGGCATCGACCAGCACGGTCATGCGTTTGCCGATCATGTGGGACAGCTTTGCCGTGCTGATGCGTTGCTGCGCCGCCATGAACCGCGCAAGGCGCTCATCCTTGACTTCCTGTGGCACATGCCCTGGCAGGTCGTTCGCCGCTGCCCCGGCCACGTTCTCGTATCGAAAGCACCCGACCCGATCGAGTTGGGCTTCTTCAAGCCAATCGAGAAGCATCTGAAAATCTTCTTCTGTCTCGCCGGGAAAGCCGACGATGAATGTCGAGCGGATCGTGAGTTCCGGGCAAACCGAGCGCCATGCAGCAATGCGGTCCAGCGTTTTTTCCTGATTGGCGGGGCGGCGCATGGCTCGCAGAACCTTTGGTGAGGCGTGCTGGAACGGAATGTCGAGATAGGGGAGGATTTTGCCCTCTGCCATCAACGGCATGATCTTGTCCACGGACGGATACGGATAGACATAGTGCAGCCGTACCCATGCCCCAAGCGTGCCCAACCCCTCGCAGAGATCATGGAGGTCGGAGCGATATTCCCGCCCCTTCCATTCCGCCGGGTGATGCTTGATATCAACCCCGTAGGCCGATGTATCCTGCGAGATGACCAGCAGCTCTTTCACCCCGGATTCCACAAGGCGTTCTGCTTCACGCAACACGGCATTCACCGGGCGCGAAACCAGTTTTCCGCGCATGTCAGGGATGATGCAGAACTGGCAAGAGTGATTGCATCCTTCCGAAATCTTCAGATAGGCGTAGTGGCGCGGCGTGAGGCGAACGCCTGCGCCCTCGCGCGGTGGTGGGATGAGGTCAGTAAAAGCATCCGGGCGGGGCGGTACGGCCTCGTGGACGGCATCCATTACCTGCTCGTATTGCTGTGGCCCGGTAATGGCGAGCACCTTTGGATGTGCCTTCTCGATGGTCTCGGCCTCTGCACCCATGCAGCCCGTGACGATCACGCGGCCATTTTCGCGCAGCGCCTCACCGATAGCATCAAGGCTTTCTGCCTTGGCGCTGTCAAGAAATCCGCAGGTGTTAACGATCACCGCATCGGCCCCTTCGTAATCCGGCGCGAAGGCGTATCCTTCGGCGCGCAATCGCGTCAGGATGCGTTCTGAATCGACAAGCGCCTTGGGGCAACCGAGGCTGACCATGCCGATTTTCGGGGGGGCGGGGCGTGGGGGTGCTGCTATATCACTCATGCGGGAGGTTCTGCGCGGCGCACTGCTCGGGCGCAAGAGTTAATCGCTTTCGCCATCCCCCAGAATTGCCGCACGCCGCGCCCGCGCAACCGGACTGATGCAATGAACCGTCTTTTCCCAGAATTGCGGTCGTGTCATCAGTTGCGTCAGCGCATAGACCGCTGCCACGCCCCCCATCATCCAGTAAGGCCAGAGCAATGGTGCGCTCGCGGCGACTCCAATCCCGAAACGCCGGTATCCGGCCACGAAAGCCCCGCACAGAAGCAAAAGTTGTCCCCCGAACAATGTTGCGAGCAAGATGCCTGCGCCCGGCATGTGCAGTAACCCCAGCCATGGCGGCACGTCCATCGTCAGCGCCGCAATGCCGGATAGCAGCATCAAAGGCTGCATCAGGAACGACAGAAACCCGTCAAGCAACAGCACATTGATGGCCAGCATCGGCACGATCCCAAGTTCACGCGCCAACCGAACAGGATCGCGCATGTGTACAGCCCATGTCAGCATGAATCCCTTGATCCAGCGCGACCTTTGCCGAATCCACGCCACTATGTTGCTGGTTGCCTCTTCATGTGTAGTGGAGTCAAAGATGACAGCCCGTTTGCCAGCCCGCGCGAGCCGTAATCCCAGATCAGCGTCTTCGGTTACATTGTCAGAATCCCAGCCGCCAATTTCGCGTAGCACATCCGTCTTGAAATACAGGGATGTTCCGCCAAGCGGAACCGGCAGTTGGGATCGACTTAACCCTTTCAGCAGCATATCGAACCACAGGGCGTATTCCATCGCCACGCATCGGGTCAGAAGATTATCGTCCGGGTTGTAATGACTCAATCTCGCCTGTGCGCATACGACATCATCGCCAGCCGATTCCAGTGCCGCCACGGCCTTGAGGATTTGGTCCGGCTCCGGCGCGTCCTCGGCGTCAAATATTCCGACAATTTCACCGCGCGCGAAGGGCAGGGCGAAGTTCATCGCCTTTGGCTTCGTGCGCGGTTCGCTTGGCGGTACGATGAGGCAATCTATAGGGGTTCCAGCGGTCAGCCACCGTGCCTCTGCAATCGTATCGGTATCGTTTTCTTCCAGCAGGATTTTGATGTCCAATGCCCGCTGCGGATAATCGAGTGCCTGTAATGCCCCGATCAGGGCGGGGAGGCTGTCAGCTTCGCGGTAAACCGGCACCAGGATCGAGACAACGGGTCGTCGCTGTGGAATTGCCGGCAGGGGTTCTGTCACGCGCTCCGCGTTTAATATCAAATAGGCGCGCAGCGCCATTGTTGCCGCAAAGTAGGGAATAAATAGAAGCCACAAATTCAGTATTGTTGCGAGGGGGTTCGCGAGAAGCGTTGCCAATAGCAGAATTACGATTGCATACCAGAATACCCGCATCCATTTTGGGAAGCCGGTTGCCGCTGAATATTCAGGGGTTTTTTCCCTCAGCTCTCTTGTGGAACGCTCCGTCAGGGTATGTGCATAGCGTTCCGAAAGCCGTGAGAGTATTGCTTGCCGCTGCATCAATTTGACACTGCGAACGTGGTTTCTGACCCCAAGTTCTTCGCCGGCTTTTACGGCATCAGCATAGGTTCCTGCTGTGAAGACAATACCGCCATCGCTTGCGAAATCGGTGATAACCGTGTGGCGGCAGAGAGAGTCTGCCCATCCCGCTTGATGGAAGTCAAAATCCGTACCGGATGGCCGACTTTCTCTATATGTATTGGAATACCGTATTGACGGAGTTGCCGTCAGGCTCTCCGTGTCTCGCTGGAATCGACTGTTGGTTTCACCACTTGGATTTTCCATTGTGAAACACAACGGAGAGTATTTTAGGGCGAGTGTCAACGTTATGCACTTAATATGTGCAAAGTTGCGTCCTTCCCTTCAGGATTAGCCGCTGACTGCCAGAATTGTCTCCGGCCTTAACGCCGCACCGATTGCCCCTGTTGCCACCGGAGGGGCGACGCCGAAGGCGCGGGCGGCGGCGGGGAGCATGGAATCGTAACGTCCCCCTCCTGCCAGCTGGATTGCGCGGTCGGTTACGGGAGCGCGATCGGGGGCGGTGATCTCGAATACGAAGCCGTCATAATATTCGAGATTACGCCCAAAATCGCCGTCAAAGGGTAGCGATGCTGCATCGATTCCCAGACGTTCGAGCGCCGTCAAACGGGCCTCGAATTTCGCAAGGACCGGAGCGATGCCAAGGGCTGTTTCCTGCGCAAGTGTATGGAGACGGTTCAGCGCATCAGCGCAGGTCGCTTTCAGGGAAGCGGTTGCCTCGATTGCCGTGACGATTTCGCGTGGCAGGGGGTGCGCCTGTGCGTCTTCTGCCTGTTCGAGAAATCGCTGTGAGATTTCCTCATGGGTGCGCAGGCCGACATGCTCGGTACCGGAAAGGTCGAGCATATGGGCCACGGCAGAACGCGCCTGATCGGGTGCAAGCCCGCCAAGGGCTTTCAAAAAGGCGACGCGCCCTGCTTCATTCGTGCTGCCTTCCGATAATTCATGCAGCAGGGAGTGGAAACGGTGTGGACGCCAGACATGGCGTTTGAGGCGGGCACGCCAGCGATCCGGGATCGGGGCCGCGTCGATGAGAGAGAAGATAATGCCAAGATCGCCTGTTTTTACCTTGATGGCGCAGTCGGTTTCGAGCAGGGCGTTTTGGGTTCGCGCGAAGATGTCTGCATCGATTTGCGTGGGATTGCCGCCGCCGAACCATTCGCAACTGATCTGGGAAAATTGTCCTGCGCGGGCATCATCGGATAACGGGCGGCGGAATACCGGGCCGGTCGCAACATAGCGCGCTTCACGCTCACTGTGTCTTTGGGTGAGGTGATACCGGCAGATCGACAGGGTTAGATCCGGGCGAAGGCAAAGATCACCATCAGGTCCGTCAAAGACAAAAGCGCGGGCGCGGACGTCCTCGCCGTAGAGGTCGAGCAGGTTTTCGGCGTCAAGAATCTGGCCTGGCTCTATATGCGACCACGATTCGCCCCCCATAACGTCGAGGAGACGTGTTTCCAGCGCGTTTGCGGCCTCGCGGGTTGCAGCGTCAATATCGGATGACATCATGGGGTGGATTGGCGATCCAGTATCGCGCGGATGATTGCGAGGATCTGACTACGCTGGATTTCTTGCTGTGCGGGCTGGGATTTCCATTCCTCATTGGACTCGATTTCAGAGGCGAGTTGGGTGCCAAGGACAAGATCCTTGATTTGCGCCATGCCGCTCTCCCGCTCCTGTGAGCCGATAATAACGGCGGCAGGGGCGTGGCGTTTATCAGCGTATTTCAGCTGTTTGCCAAGATTGGTTCCGCCGCCCATATAGACCTCGGCACGTATCCCATCATTGCGTAATTCATTGGCGATGGTCTGATAGACAGACATCTGGTCGCGCTCAAGTGCAAGGATCACCACCGGGCCCTGCGCTTTCTTTTCGGTCGCATTTCCGCGCGCCCGCAAGGCGGCAAGCAGCCGGTCCACGCCAATGGAAACGCCGGTTGCCGGGGTCCGCTGGCCGGTGAACCGCATGACCAGATCATCGTAGCGCCCGCCTCCGGCGACCGAACCGAACTGACGTTTTTCGCCCTTGTCGTCGATGATGTCGAAGGTCAGTTCTGCCTCGTAGACCGGTCCTGTGTAATAGGCGAGGCCGCGCACGACCGAGGGGTCAATCACGGCAAGCGGCGCGCGATAGCCTTGGGAATCAAGAAATTCAGCGATGGTTTCAAGTTCCTGAACCCCCTCAATCCCCTGTTCTGATGCCCCGACCAATTCGCGGAGGCGGGCGCAGGTGGCGGTCCCATCTTCGCGCCCGGCAGAGACAAACCCCATAAGTAGATCAATTTGCCCCTCTGCGAGCTTTGCTCCTGTCGTAAAGTCACCGCTCTCGTCCTTGCGGCCTTCACCGAGGAGGGCGCGAACGCCCCCTTCTCCAAGACGGTCAAGCTTGTCGATGGCGCGCAAGGCGATGCCGCGTCTTACATCCTCATCGTCGCCCTGAAGTCCGGCTTCTTCCAATATACCATTGAGAACCTTGCGGTTATTGATGCGGATCACAAAGTCATCGCGCGCGATCCCGGCGGCTTGCAGGGCATCGGCCAGCATCCCGCAAATCTCGGCATCGGCGACAACCGTAGATGTACCAACGGTGTCGGCATCGCATTGGAAAAACTGACGAAAGCGCCCCGGCCCTGGCTTTTCATTGCGCCAGACCGGCCCCATGGCATAGCGACGATAGGGCGAAGGCAGGTCTTGCCGGTATTGCGCCGCAACCCGCGCCAGCGGGGCGGTCATGTCATAGCGCAGGGCAACCCAGCTTTCATCATCGTCCTGAAACCCGAAGACGCCGCCCATAGGGCGATCCACGTCGGGCAGGAATTTCCCAAGCGATTCGACTGTCTCGATGGCTGGCGTCTCCAGCGGATCGAACCCGTGCATACGATACACTTCAGCGATACGGGAGAGCATCCGGTCCCGCTCCAGCACTTCTTCACCAAAGGTGTCGTGGAAACCGCGTGGCAGCTCTGCCTTGGGCCGCTTGGGTTTATCGGCTTTCTTCGCCATAGTGTTTGATCTTCCCGCTTCAAAAGCCTGTCAGTACGAGTTTATCCGCTCGCAAGTGCCGCCTTGACCTTCTTTCCGGCCATGCCGAAATCCATTCGTCCAAGATTTTCAGCACGCAGATGGGCCATCACTGCGCCCATGTCCTTGAGCGAGCTTGCTCCTGTGAATTCCACTGCTTCACGGACAGCATTATCAACCTCGCTCTCATCCATCGGTTTGGGCAGGAACTCCTTGATGATAATAATCTCTTCCCGTTCCCGTTCGCAAAGCTCCACGCGGCCACCGCTTTCATACAAGGCCGCCGAATCTTCGCGTTGTTTTATCATCTTCTGGAGCAATGCCATGATTGCGGCATCGTCCACACCGCCGCCTTCCTCGGCACCACGTCCGGCAATATCCGCCTGTGTGATGGCAGTGCGGATCAGACGCAGGGTTGCGAGGCGCACGGGGTCGCGCGACTTCATGGCGGTCTTGAAGGCTTCATCGATACGCTGACGCATGGCTCTCTCCCACAACTTGTCCGCTCTCCTAACCGATCTTCTTCGGATTGGAAAACCCGACTTTGCAAACCGGGCATGTTGGATTAGAGACACGCCCGACCCCATCCCCGCGAGAGGAGCCACCCGATGTCCGCCGCCGATACCGCCGCGACACCCGTTTTTCTGCGTGATAAGCCCAAGCCGACCGCTTGTCTTGCGCTGGCCGATGGTCAGATTTTCTGGGGCAGGGGATTCGGTGCTGCCGGACGAACCGTGGGGGAGTTGTGTTTCAACACCGCGATGACCGGCTATCAGGAAGTGATGACCGATCCCTCCTATGCCGATCAGATCGTGGCTTTCACTTTTCCGCACATTGGCAATGTGGGGGTGAATGACGAAGACAGGGAAACCGGCTCACCTGTTGCGCTTGGCATGGTCACGCGGATGGACCCGACCGAACCGTCAAATTGGCGGGCCATGGAGCCACTGGATTCGTGGATGCGGGGAATTGGGCGTATTGGCATCGCGGGGATTGATACGCGGCGGTTGACGCGGCTGATCCGGGCGAAAGGGATGCCTCATGCAACCCTCTGCCACGACCCGGAAGGCGATCTTGATGCCGAGGCGCTGGTGGTGATGGCGAAGGGGTGGAACGGAATCGAGAATGCCGACCTCGCGGCCAACGTGACCTGTGAAGCGCCCTATGACTGGAATGAGGGGCGTTGGGAGTGGTCGAAAGGGTACAACAAGAACCCGCAGACCAAACACAAGGTTGTGGCCATAGATTTTGGGGCCAAGCACAATATTCTGCGCTGTCTTGCCGATGTTGGATGCGATGTGACGGTGGTTCCGGCACAAACATCCGCCAGCGATATCCTCGCTCTGCAACCGGATGGTATCTTTCTGACCAACGGCCCCGGCGATCCGGCGGCTACTGGAATATATGCAGTTGATACGATCCGGTCGCTGATTGATGCGGAGCTGCCAATATTCGGTGTTTGCCTGGGGCATCAGTTGCTTGCCATGGCCCTTGGTGGAAAAACCACGAAGATGAAATTCGGCCACCATGGCGCGAACCATCCTGTGAAGGATGTGGAGACGGGGAAAGTCGAGATCACCTCGATGAATCATGGCTTCACTGTGGACGAAGCATCGCTGCCCAAAAGCGTGGTGCAGACGCATCTATCCCTTTTCGATGGCTCGAATTGCGGCCTTCGGGATGCGGAACGTCCCTTGTTTTCAGTGCAGTATCACCCGGAAGCCAGCCCCGGTCCGAAAGACAGCTTTTATCTGTTCGAGCGATTTGCCGAGAATATCAGAAAAAGCGATAGCAGATAGGCCGAAAGCACGGTGAGCATGAGTGCAGATGCGTAGACGCTCTGAGTCCCTCACCGGATCGTGTGTAGGCGTATTATCGCGGCGAATCCATTATCTCATGCATGATAAAATATGTTTCTGTTTTTGCGTTGCTCATGGTGGCCCTTGCGCTTCCCGCCCACGCTTGTGGTTAGGGAGGCCAATGCCAACTCGACAAACGGAGTTACGCCGCCAAGCTGCCCCCCGGTTGGGATGGTCGTTCGCCGCTACCAGTTCTGCTGCATTTTCATGGGTGGGGCAGACAAGGCACGGGCGTCACGCGCAACAAACGAATCGCTGATGCGGCGGCGGCGGCTGGTGCATTGCTGATCGCCCCGGATGGCTTGCGTAAATCCTGGGCATTTTGGTCCGATGACCGCCGCGACATTGACTTCACGGAAAACGTGCTCGCAGATGTGGCCCGTCGCTGGCCCATTGATCGTGAACGCATTATTGTTTCAGGCTTTTCCTATGGCGGTGCGATGGCGTGGTTTCTTGCCTGCGATCAGGGAGATCGCTACCGCGCAGTTCTAGGGATTGCGGGAACCCTGCCACGCTTGGAAGGCCGCGATTGTGCCACTGGTCCAATCACCATCCGCAATGTCCATGGCGAGAAAGATACGGTCATGCGACTCCACGGAGGGGAGGACGCGCTGGCTTTCTGGAATGCTCTCGCACAGTGTGGTGAGCGAGTGACCACAAAAAATGGTCGTTATCGCCATCACGCATGGCAGGGATGCGAATCGTCACTTGAGGTACATGATGGTGGGCATTGGATTCCGAAAGGGTGGCTCCACACGCAACTGATCGATCTGTTGGCGGGCGACAATGAAAAAAGCCCCCGGTGATGACCGGGGGCTTTCAAAAATGCGATGACCTTGAGGGCCAATCTACTGAAATCACATCTGATATGCCGTGGATATTGACACTGGATCAGATGAAGCTTTCAGGGATGATGATCGTATCGCCAGGCAGCAAGGGCCGGTCAGCTGCAATATCACCTTTGCGGACCAGATCATCCAGACGGATGCGGTAGGATGTTTTGTCCAAGCCTTCGCGACGTACAAGAACCGCAGAGTTTCCGTCTGCAAATTCGGTCAAACCGCCAACGGAGATGATGACATCCAGTACGGTCATGCCGCTGCGATAGGGCAATGAGGATGGATTGACCGCTTGTCCAAGCACCTTGATCTGCTGACGCGGATCACCAGGGCCATCGACACGGGCGATCACCGTCACAATGGGGTCTTGCACGTAAGCCTGTAGCTTGTCTTCGATGTCACGCGCCAGTTCGGTCGGGGTCTTCCCGGCAGCGGTTAGATCTTCGATCAACGGCATGGAGAATCGTCCATCGGGACGGATTGGCACGGTCGTTGATAATTCGGGCGAACGCCATACGAAAATCTGGATGGTTTCACCGGGACCGAAACGGTAATTGGGCGCGTTCGTGCCGGCGCTCGTACCCCGTGCATTGGCACCGGCAGAGATCTGGCTGCTGTTAGGTGCAGAGGCGAGTTGCGACGTGACGCTATTACAGGCGCCCAACGTTAGGCAAAGCAACAGCGAGGCGAAAAAACGGATCGGGATCATGGCAGACCTTCCCTCGGTCAGACGGTTTCGCCAGACCCTATGAGATCAGACTTAAGTTTTGGCGAACGACCCTGAACGTTTCGGATCGTCGCATCGATGTGCGAGACGGATGCAAGAACCCCGCCAAGTTCTGATGTGAACCATCCAAGCACGGTATCGAGACGTTTGAGCAGGGCGTCGCGCTCTGTTTCGTCGCGTGCATAGACCGTCGCACCGGGCAGTAGTGTCGAGGAATGAAGCGACAGCGTCAGAACCTTTTCCCCATCTCGTACCAATGCAGAGATCAGGCGCTGCATCTCTCGCAACCCTGTGCCTTCCGGTGTTAAGCGCGCACGTTCCAGCAATCGCATATGAGCCAGTACTCCCGGCACGCGCATTTGTCGTGCCAGTGGCTTGTCCAAATATGGGGCAAGGGCTGTGCCAAATCCGCGCAACGCCCCTGAGAAGCCGGTTGTCACTGGCAGGCTCAATAAGCGTTTTTCGGGGTCAGCCCAGAAAGGACGATTGTGCCAGCCATAGAATTCTGGTCCACCCTGCGCGGTAAAGCAGGAGTTGGGCGCTAGGGATAGGTCAGTCGTATATCCTGTTTCTTTCAGGGCCTGGAACACAGCATTTCCAACCCCGTATCGCCCCGTGCGAAAAGTGGTGGGTCGCTCTCCAACCGCTTCGGTAATGGTTCGTGTCAGGGTAGCAATCTTTGCGAGTTGCAATGTGTCGGGCAGGTTGCAGGTGAAGGAATTTTGATTGCTGACCGACTCATCATGGGGCGGTGTCACCCATGGATGCATATGCGCCCCAATTTCGCATAACCCGCGATCCCGCATGTCGCTCATCCAACGCATTGCTGCCACATTGGATGCAACGGGATGATCTATGACATAAAGCGGCACCGCCCCATGCCGGTCGAGAATTGCTTGCAAATGCACCAGTTCGCCCAGATTGCGCGTTCCCCTCGATAGCCGGGAGAACGGCGCCGTCCAGTCGAATTCCTCTTCGGTATCGATCACAACGGTAAGGCTTGGCGCCATATCGTCGGGCAGTACCGCCATATCGAATCGTGTAGGGTCGAGCGTCACGGGCAGCCTTGCATGAAATCGGTTCAACCTTTGCATAACTTCCGATTCACGAAGAGGACGTTAAACTGCACAGCCTATCGACAGTGAGAAAATGCTGATGATGTCTCTATCAAGCGACATGACTTTCGTAAATGACAAGACGGCTTTGGCTGATCGCTGGCGTGCGCTGGAAAGTCGTGTTGGTGGCCCATTTTTTCTGTCATGGACATGGATTGGCCCGTGGGTTGAGACCCTTGATACACCGCCGCTCCTGCTTTCTGTGACAGACGGACATGGCGATGATATTGCCCTTGGTCTGTTTACCCGGACTACCGAACGCCGCCGGGGTTTGCCGGTTCGCCAAATTCGCCTGCATGACACTGGCGTCACGGAACGTGACGTAATCACCGTCGAGTTCAATTCGTTGCTTTGTGCGCCGGGTATGGAAAGCGCCGCATGGCACGCAGCAATGCGGGCACTGCGCACCCATGGTCGATGGGATGAAATCGTGGTCAGCGGGGCAACCGATACCACGACGACCATTCTCGCCGGTCTTGGTCTTGGCGTCCATCATCGGGCGGAAACGACCTCTGCCCATGTCGATCTTGCTGCCTTGCGCGAACAGGGCAAGACGGATGCGGATGCCTATGTCGCAACCCTCGGCAAGAATACCCGGAGCCAATTACGCCGATCCATGCGTCTTTATGCGGAGCGTGGCCCCTTGCGCCTTGAACCCTGCGATGATGTAGAGCGGTTTTTTGCCGAGTTGGGCGAGCACCATGAAGCGAAATGGCAAGCCGCAGGTGGAGCGGGGGCTACGGCCAATTCCTATTATATGACCTTTCACCGGAGGATGATCGCTGATGCACTGCCGAAAGGTGAAATTGAACTTCTGCGTGCCAGTGCGGGCGATCAACCGTTTGGTTGGCTTTATAATTTTGTGTGCCGGGGCCGTGTTCTCTTTTATCTTAGCGGGTTTCGTGCCGAAGAAGATAATCGCCTCAAACCCGGTCTTGTCACCCATGCTCTCGCCATCGAACATCACTTGAAAGGCAGTGCAGAGATATATGATTTTATGGGCGGTACCAACCGATACAAGACCAGCCTTGGGCAGCCGGGGCCAGACATTATCGCCGTTGCCCTTCAGCGCAATACGCCGGTCCTGATGATTGAAAATGCCGCCCGAAAACTGAAAGATCGCCTGCGCCCCTGATGCCCTTACGGTTTTGGTCAGTATGGATGCTTCAGCGGGTTCCAGTTCCTGATTTGGCAGAAAATTCCGCGATAACGGCTTCGAAGACCTGCAAGACACCCGCGATCGTTTCATCCCATGAAAATCGCTCTGCGTAAGTGCGCGTTGCGGTTCTGTCGGGCAGGTTTTTCAGCAAGGCCGCCACTTGTGTTCCGATGGATACGGCATCGCGGGAACATAGCAATCCCGCATCCGGGGTTGTGACAACCTCTGGCGTTCCCCAAACTTCTGTCGCCACGACTGGCGTTCCGCAGGCCATTGATTCGAGAAGGACATTCGCCCAGCCCTCGCGGCTGCTGGCCAGAATGGAGAGGTCGGCGGCCCCGTAAAAATCTGCCAATGCCGAATGTGGTAAAGGGCCAGTCAGTCGAACGCGATCCCCCACGCCGAGCGAGGCGATTTGGGCCTTGAGCGTTGCTTCCTCCTCTCCCCCCCCGGCAATTCGCAGGTGAACGTTTGGTTGTGCGGCGATTGCGTCAATTGTCAGATGATGGCCTTTTCGCTCCACCAGTCCGCCAACCGACACCACCAGCGGCGCATCGACCGGCACATCAAGCTCAGCCTTCAACGCGTTACGATCCCTGGTGGGGGGGCGAAAAGTTTCCAGATCGACTCCATTACGCAATGTATGGATGTGTGCGCCGTCTGCGCCCATCCCGATCATCTCGGCCCGTAATGCTTCGCAGACCGTTATGGATGCTCCGGCATACGCAGCCGCCGCGAGAATCGCTCGCCGTGCAGGTTCGCTTCCAACCGGGATGAGATTGATGTCCGTGCCGCGCGCCGTGATCGTCAGTGGCAGGTTCAGTTCGTCGGCCAGTCGCGCGGCTGCCACTCCATCAGGATAAAAATAATGGGCGTCAATTAGATCGAACGGCCCTGTTTCAGCGATCAGTCGTTTTGCACAACGGGCCAATGCCGCATGATAAAGCGCAGGTTGCACCCACATTCCTACCTTTGGAATCGTTGCATAGCGTGGATGCTCGATTCGGATGCCGTTTCGATCTTCCCGTGCCGGAACTTTTGCAAAGGTCGCGTAGGGTCCAAAGACCGGCGCCGTGCTTGGAAACCATGGAACTGGCGCAATAACGGTTATCTCGGCGCGCCCAGTCGCATGAACCTGCGCCATGCGGTTTTCCACAAAGATGCCATGGTTTGGTTGGGCTGCATTGGGCCACAACGATGTAACGGTCAAAACGCGCATGGAATAACTTTCAAAACAGGATGCGATCCCGCACCGATTGAAGAACTGCGGGCAGGTTAGGTTGGATTATGGTGTGTCAGGAAACACTTGATCGCGTTTCACTTTAACGCCGCCGTGTGCCTTCCTTGGGCCGACGGTCCCGTTTGCCGGTTGCTGCAGGAGCAGGACGCCGATTCCGTTTGTTAGCAGTGCCGTGTTTGCGGGATACAGTTCGATCCGACCATGTTTTGAGCGCCAACAACCCTGTAGCTTGATCTTTTGCGTCATCCCGCGACAGGGACCACCATGCGATCACGACCATGGCCGCCACCGCACAGAACAGCATTCCTCCACCAATCATCGTCATCCCTTCCGTGGTTAACGCCCTCTTCAGGATCGGGCGGTTACGGAGGGTAGAGTGCCCTGATTGGGGTTAACGAAGGTTTCACCGAGCGTTTAAAGGCGACAATCCCATGCGTGACATTGTCATTTTTGTAGGTCTTCTGGCGCTGATCCCGATGATTCTGCGGCGTCCTTATATCGGCGTTCTTGCCTGGACGTGGATTGCGATCCTCAATCCGCATCGTGAAGCCTTTGGATTCTCCACATCGTTGCGGCCCAACCTTCTTATTGTGCTGGTCACTCTGATTGCCTTTATCATCTCCAACGAGCGCAAAAGTTGGCCAGGTGGTAAATTGGCGATGAGCTTCGTTGCTTTCATCGGGTGGACCACATTGACGGCGGTAATATCCCCCGACCCTGGGGCATCGCTGGAATTCTATAATGACTTCGTTGTGAAAATGGCCATTCACATGGTCATTTTGTTGATTGTTATCAACACACCACATCGCATGATTTCATTGGTTTGGACGTTTGCACTCTCGCTTGGTTATCATGCGGTCAAGATTGGTCTGGTCACGATTTACAGTGGTTTTGTCATTGGTCGCTATACCGGCTTTGGCCCCGCCGACACCATGATTGACGACCGAAACCACTTCGCTGTCGCCATGCTGATGCTCGCCCCAATCCTGTTCTTTTTGTGGAAACATGCTGACCACAAGGTCATGCGTAATTGCGCGATGATCGGTATGGGGATGTGCTTTCTTGCCGTGATTGGTTCCTTCTCGCGGGGCGGAATGCTGACGATGGTCGCGATGATGTTCTTCCTGTGGACCAAGACCAACCATAAATTCACCAGTGCCATGGTGTTTGGTATTCTGGCACTTGGTGCAGTCACGTTTGCGCCCTCCGAATATAAAGCCCGTATCAGCACAACATTCGATCAGTTTTCGGAGGGGGATAGCGCCTACGCTGATGAAAATGAGTTGGACGAAAGTTTCTGTCTGCGCATTGCCAACTGGCAGCTCGGTCTTGATATGGCATTGGACAGCCCTGTTTTCGGGCATGGTCTGCGCTCAATCCAAAACCACAATATCGCCACTGATTATCTAAGCAGCGATCATATCTGCTCCCACAAGGCAAAGTACCGGGTGCGTGCGGCGCATAATATTTATGTTGAAGTGATGACCGATTCCGGTTTTCCGGGGCTGTTCCTCTTTATCTCCATTCTTGCAGGAGCATGGCTGACTTGCAGGCGAACCGCACGTTTGGCCAAGGGCAGGGCGGATCTGCTATGGGCGCATGACCTTGCGTCCATGATGCAGGTCTCCATTACTGGTTATGCCATCGGAGGCGTCCTGCTATCACTTGCCTATTATGATGGGTATTTCATCATTATCTGCATGACCATCGTACTACATCGAATAGTGCTGGAAGCTCTCGGTCAGGCCGAACCCCGCAGTGGAGATGCACGACCTGCTCGGAAACGACGAAGCGGAACAGTTCCGGCGGAGTGACCCCCGCCGGAATCAGGTGCTATACGAATGTGAGTGTTGTGATGCCGATCAAAACAAGCATCACGCCCCAGCTTCGCCATAACAGTTGAACGGTTTCCACGATATTGGCGGCCTTTAACGCCTTTTCACCGTCTTCGTTAACGAATGGGTCCGTGGTTTTTCTACCATCATAGACGCGCGGCCCGGAGAGCGCGATGTCGAGTGCATAGGCTGTTGCAGCTTCCGGCCAACCGGCATTGGGTGAGCGGTGGCGCGGGGCGTCCTCCATGACTGCATCAAAGCGCGTGGAGAACGCGGCCACGATCCCGTCACCCCAACGGTCGCGCTTTCGCAAAACACTGCTGGCGATGATCAGAACCGCAGAAATTCGTGCAGGAATCCAGTTCAGCAAATCATCCAGTTTTGCCGCAGCCCAGCCGAATTCCTCATACTGTTCTGTGTGATACCCGATCATCGAGTCAGCGGTATTGACGACCTTGTAGATCGCCATGCCTGGTAGGCCGAGCAGTGCAAACCAAAAAGCCGGAGCCACGACTCCATCGCTGAAATTCTCGGCTGCCGATTCGATGGCCGCCCTCGCAACACCTGACTTGTTCAACTCTGCTGTCTCTCGCCCCACGATCTTCGCCACTTCAGTTCGTCCAGAAGCGAGGGATAGACCAAGCCCTGATGCAACCGCCCGCACATGATCCATGAGGCTGCGTTGGGCCAGCAGGATCGCGGCTCCGATAACCTCGAATACACCAAAGAAAATATCGAGCGATAATAGCCTTGCGATGATCCAGACGATGATGATCGACAGGGTCAGGGCAATGATCCCTTTTACCTGTCGCATTCCGCCCCGGTTCAGCATCCTGTCGAGTGCACCGACCATCCGGCCCATCAATACCGCAGGATGGGGTACCCGTTTCCAGGCCCAGTCCGGCTCACCAAGAATAGCGTCGAGAATCATCGCGATAAACAGCATTGGGCGATCCCATGTGTGTGATTGTACCTAATGGCGAAACGCCGGGGTGTTTTCCGAAGGTGACACCGAAAAGCGTCCTGTATTGCGCAACTTCCGGCGCAGAAGCGGACCCGGCCTGATCGCGAATGATCCTAACAGTATACAGCTTTCCAGTCACTGAACATGAAGATGGCCTGTCGTTTGTCTGAGCAGTGTCAGGTCCACCCGATCTTCTCACGCAGGAAGGCGTAGCCAAGCGCCGTGAAGGTTGCGCGTTCGGCATTGTCCTTGCCGTAGCCATGGCCGCCAGCGGAGGGTTCGTAGAGCCATGCTTCATGGCCCATCGTCTTTAATTTTGCGACCATCTTTCGGGCATGGCCGGGATGAACCCGGTCATCCTTTCGGGCCGTAGCGATCAGGATGGGGGGATAGTCGGCATCGGCCTTGCTCGTGTGGTAAGCGGACATTGCAGACAGATATTCCCAATCGTCCGGTTGTTCCGGGTCGCCATATTCCGCGATCCAGCTCGCGCCAGCCAGCAGCTTGGTATAGCGGCGCATGTCGATCAGCGGGATCGTGCAAAAGAGCGCGCCAAACCGTTCAGGGTAACGGGTGAGCATATTGGCGATCAATAACCCGCCATTCGAGCCACCTTCCGCTGCGATCCGCGCTGGAATTGTCACGCCGCGCTTGACCAGATCGTCGGCTACGGCAGCAAAATCATCATGGGACAGGCGTTTTCCCGCCATTCGCCCCGCCTCATGCCAGCGGGTGCCGAACTCGCCTCCGCCCCGGATATTTGCTGTTACCGAGATGCCCCCTTTCTCCAGCCACGTCTTGCCGATCCCGGCATTATAGCCGGGCAGCATTGGCACGCCGAAACCTCCATAGCCGGTCAGATGCACCGCTGCATTGCCGGATACGGTCTCTGGCCCGACCTGCACGTAGGGGATACGTTCACCATCGGTCGAGACGGCCTCATGGCGCGAGATAGTCAGGCCAGCCGGGTCGAAATGTGCTGGCGCGCGTTTCAGTATGGCGGGGGCGGCCTGCTCGTCTGGCTTCAGATGCAGGAGGGACGCGGGCGTCAATGGATCTTCGATATTGGCCAATAACGTACCGTCCGACTCCCCACGTATTGTATCGAGAGGCCATACATAAGCCGTTCCGATTTTGGGCAAACCTGTTACGTCTTCGGATGTCCAGCGGTCCCCGTCCCGTCGCCAGATCGTGTGGGTGGGGCGCATGTCATCAAGCGCACAGATCATCAGCGCATCATCGCGCAACCAATAGAAGTGGCTGATCGACAGCCGCTCGCCGGGGGTAAAGACGCATTGGAAATTACGGTCCCCCGTTGCAAAACGCGCGTAGTCGATCACGAGTACCGCGTCAGACGGATGCGTCTCGCCGTTAACAGCCCAATCAGTGCGTGGTTTCACCGCAAGGGCGGTTTCTGTCATCTGTTTTGAGGCATCTGTTGGCAAGTCGAGCGGGGTTTGCGGCCCTGTCAATGTGCCAAGGCTGTCGGCATTATGGAAAAAGTCGATCACATCGGTATAGAGAACGAGTGGCGCACCACTTGCCACAGGAATGACCCCGGCACCGCAGGCCAAATGATCTTCCGGTACGTCGAAGACAATTCTTGCATCCGAAAAATCTGTTCCTCGTTGCCACACCTTGACTGTGCGAGCGTATCCAGAGGATGTCGCCATGCCATCGCCCAGCGCCGAAGAGACGATCAGTGTATCGCGATCATACCAGACTGCATCTGTCTTCGCCTCCGGCAGGGCAAAGCCTTCTGCGATGAATTCGCAGCGTTCCATATCGAATTCCCGCAGAACCGTTGCATCGCCCCCACCGACAGATAGCGCGATGATCGCCCGGTCATGCGAGCCGGGCAGGGTGGATGGTCCGGCCCATATCCAGTCCTTCCCTTCCACCTTTGCCAGTGCGTCGAGATCGAGAACTGTTTCCCAAACCGGCGTGTCGGAACGAAAGGAAGCAAGGCTTGTGCGCCGCCATAGCCCCTTCGGTTGCGCCGCATCAATCCAGTAATTGTAGAGATAATCACCCCGCCGGGAGATGTAGGGCAGCTTTTCAGGGCTATCCATGATGGCCAGTAATGCGGCGCGATCCTGCTCAAATCCCGGCCCGGAAAACGCGGTCAGTGTTTCTGCACTTCTGGTATCTGTCCATGCGACCGCCTTTTCGCCTTCGATCTGTTCCAGCCAGAGATGAGGGTCGTCGTCGGGTTGGGCGAGATTGGGCAGGTCGTTCATAGATTATATCCCCTCAAGAATTTACATCGTTTGCCCTATCGTGTGGCCTCAAAAGGGGTCAATGCGAAAGCATGCCAATTCCCGAATTGGCTTCTTATGTTTCATAATCGCATTATTTGCCCGCGCTCTTTTCTGTTGCCATGGTTTTATGGCGATGCGCCGCTTTTACCATTCGACAAGGATTGATCGTTCACGGTTGCCATTGACCGACTGGTCCTGATTGGGCTTCACTGATGATGGCGCAAACGGGCGTCGGCTATCACGGGAGAAACGCGCCGATGGCGAAGATGGTTCATTCGATGATCCGGGTGTTGGACGAGGAACGCTCGGTCGCATTCTACCGCGACGCCTTCGGGCTGGAGGTGGCCGATAAACTGGATTTCGATAGTTTTGCGCTGATTTATCTCAGCAATGCCGAAAGTCATTTCGAACTGGAGTTGACGGTCAATAAAGGCACGGCAGATCCTTATGATCTCGGCAATGGCTATGGGCATCTGGCCTTTGTGGTGGATGATGTGGATGCGTTGCACGCCCGGCTGACCGAAGCAGGGTATGGGCCGCGCAAGCTGGTCGATTTTAAACCGGGTGATACTGTCATCGCGCGATTTTTCTTCATTGCGGACCCCGACGGCTATGAAATCGAAGTGATCCAGAAGGGTGGTCGATTCACGTAATTGGCTCTCATCCTCCGGAACACAGGAATAACGATAAAAAAGAAAATAAAGGAGTGAAACGATGATGACGAATGAAAGGGCGGGGGGCGTCAATCGACGTGATTTTCTTGCCGCATCCGGCACGACCGCCATTGGAGCGGCGATGGTGGTGGGCAGTGGCACGCTGCTGCTGCCATCGCAGGGCTGGGGCATGGAGCTTAAGGCGCTGAAACCCGAAACCATGGCCACGATGATCCAGATGGCGCGCGACATCTATCCACATGACCGGGTACCGGACAAATTCTACGCAAAGGCCATGCGCGCCCATGATGATGCGGCGGCAGACGATGCAGAGAAACTCGCATTTTTCGAAGATGGTATCGCTGACCTGAACGGCAAATCCGGTGACGGCGGTTATCTCGGTCTTGGCTGGGAAGCGGACCGCGTCGCCTTGCTGCGCGATATGGAAGACAGCGATTTTTTCCAGGCTATGCGCGGATCGCTTGTTGTTGGCCTTTATAACCAAAAGGCGCTCTGGCCACTGTTCGGTTACGAAGGCGCATCCGCCCATAAAGGTGGGTATATCGAACGTGGTTTTGACGACATTGAGTGGGTCTAGGGGAGAACTGACATGGCAGCACCATATGACCTGAACGATGATTCAGTTGTCGTTATCATAGGCTCCGGCGCGGGCGGCGGTACGCTTGGTAACGAACTTGCCCAAAAGGGCATCGACACCGTCATTCTTGAGGCGGGCGGACGCCACGAGGCCGAAGATTTTATCAATGACGAATGGGCCAGCTTTGGTCAGCTCGCATGGCTCGACAAGCGCACCACCTCCGGTGACTGGCGGGTGGCGACAGATTTTTCCGGCTTGCCTGCGTGGATTGTCAAAGCAGTTGGTGGCTCCACGACCCACTGGGCCGGGGCGAGCTTGCGCTTTCAGGAACATGAATGGAAGGCGCTCACGAATTATGGCGAGGTTGCGGGCGCAAACCTGCTCGACTGGCCGATCAGCGGCGAGGAGATGGCCCCCTATTACGACAAGGCCGAAGACAAGATGGGGGTGACAAATACCCACGGTATTCCGCCCTTGCCCGGTAACAACAACTACAAGGTATTTGAGGCGGGCGCGAAGAAGCTGGGCTATGAGCGCGTGCATACGGGCAACATGGCGATCAACTCGCAAGACCGCGATGGACGCACCCATTGTCAGCAATCGGGCTTTTGCTTTCAGGGCTGTAAGTTTTCAGCGAAATGGTCAACGCTCTACACAGAGATCCCCAAAGGGGAAGCGACCGGCAAGCTGGAAGTGCGCCCCCAGGCGCATGTACTGCAAATCCAGCATGATGCGGATGGTAAAGTTACCGGCGTTCTTTATGCCGACAAGGATGGCAACCAGCACGTCCAGAAAGCGCGTGTCGTGGCGGTCGCGGGTAATTCCATCGAAAGCCCTCGTCTGTTGCTCAACTCTTCGTCGAGCATGTTCCCGGATGGTCTGGCGAATTCGTCAGGACAAGTCGGCAAGAACTATATGCGCCATATGACGGCCTCGGTTTATGCCAGCTTCGATAAGCCCGTGAATTTCTATCGCGGCACGACGATGGCCGGGATCATTCAGGACGAGTCGATTCACAACCCGGATCGTGGCTTTGTCGGTGGTTATGAGATGGAGACGCTGGCGCTTGGCCTGCCCTTCATGGCTGCGTTCCTCAACCCTGGTGGATGGGGGCGTGAGTTCGCGGCGGCAATGGACAATTACGATCATATGGCTGGCATGTGGATCGTGGGTGAAGACATGCCGCAGGAAACAAACGCGATCACCCTGTCGGAAGAGAAGGATCAATACGGCCTGCCCGCGCCGAACGTGCATTTTTCGGATCATGCCAATGATGTGGCCATGCGCAACCATGCCTGGACCCAGGGCATGGCGATATATGATGCCGTGGGCGCGACCCAGACCTACCCGACTCCACCCTATCCATCGACCCATAACCTTGGGACGAACCGGATGTCAGCGGACGCAAAGGATGGCGTCGTGAACAAGTGGGGCCAATCCCACGATATCGCGAACCTGTTTATCTCTGACGGCTCGCAATTCACGACCGGGGCGGCGGAAAACCCGACTCTGACCATTGTGTCACTGGCCATCCGTCAGGCGGACTATATCGCCGAGCAGATGGGTCAAAAAGCGATCTGATCGGGACGAACCGGCGAAGGGGAAAGGGGTGCCGTTTGGTGCCCCTTTTTTATGACGGTGGCCAATCGAAGCCCTGTTGGTCTATCGTTGACCGATGAGGATCAGATCAATTTTTCTTCCGGTATATTTTCTGTCCACTGCCGTTATTGCAGGGGATGCCGCGCACTGTCGGGACGACGCCATGCTCGTGTTTGATGCGTCGCGTTCTATGGCGAATATCAGCAATGATGGCAGCGGCCTGTCACGGATCGACGAGGCGCGGCTCGCCCTGCGCCACATCCTGCCACAAGCTGCGCCGTTCCGCGATATTGGACTCGTCGTTTACGGGCCGGGGCGGCAGGATGAGTGTGGGCATATCGACCTGCGCCTGACGCCGACGCCCAATGCCGCCGATCGCATCATGGCGGAACTTGATGACATCATTCCTGATGGTGATACGCCGCTGACAAAAGCCGTTTCACGCGCAGCATCGGTCCTGCGTGAGCGGGGGCGTCCGGGGGCGGTGGTGCTGATCACTGATGGCCGCGAGACTTGTGGGGGTAGTCCCTGTCGCATCGCGAACCAGTTGATGCAGACAGACCCGGATCTGACGGTCCATGTGATTGGCTTCAAAACGCTGGTGTCGTCCTTCGAATGGCAGACCTTCGGGAAGGACGACACGCGCAATACCCGTATTGCCGCCGGTTGCCTCGCTGACCGTACGGAAGGCACATACGCCTATGCCGCCTCTACGGATGATCTGGTTGCGGCCTTGCAGGACGTGCTGGCCTGTCCGGCCATTGGCAAGCCGGAGCCTACCCTGCCACCGCTGCGACGATCATAATTTCCACCAGCAACTCTGACTGTGCCAGCTTTGCCTCACCGCAGCAGCGGGCGGGCGGCGCGCCGGGGACAATCCAGTCTTCCCAGACTTCGTTCATGGCGGCGAAGTCGGCCATGTCGGCCAACCAGATCGTTGCCATCAGCATGTGCGATTTCGATGATCCCGCCTCGGCGAGCAGCGTTTCGATCTTCGCCAGCACCTCACGTGTTTGGGCCTGAAGATCGCTTGAGGGGTCGCCGACCTGACCTGACAGATAGACTGTGCCGCCATGGATGACGGATTCACTCATGCGTTTTCCGGGGTTGTTGCGGATAATTTCGGTCATGGGACGCTCCTTTTGTATGGAGCCGCTGACGTTATAGTAATTTGCACAAATGTTGAGGCAGGTTTTGCTGTCTCGCGCCTTCCGGCTCGAATGCGAAGACCTGCCACTCGCTTCAATGGTTGCGCAATTTGCCTAGAGTATTCGGCGATCAAGATGGGTCAGGAATTGCGCCAGGAGCCGCGCATTTCCTGACACTCTTTGGCTCAACCTGATCGCCGATTACTCTAAACAGCGAAGCGCGTTCCCGTGAACCATTCCCGTCAGGCCACGGCGGCCACAATCATGATTTCGACCTTCAATGCCGCGCGGGCCAGCTTTGCCTCACCACAGCACCGTGCCGGAGGCATACCGGGGATGACCCAGGCATTCCAAACCTCATTCATGGATGCGAAATCGCTCATATCGGCAAGCCAGACTGTTGCCATCAGAAGGTGCTCTTTCGACGATCCTGCTTTTTCCAGCAACACCTCGATCTTTGCCAGTACGTCCCGCGTTTGCGCCTGAATATCGCCTTCAGGATCGCCCACCTGACCCGACAGATAGACGGTTCCGTTATGGATGACGGCGGGGGTGCTGCGTGTGCCCGGTTCGATGCGCTGGATTGTCATGTGGTTCTCTCCCTTATCCTAATGCCGCCAGCCATAGCGTGCAGGTGACAATGGCGGCAACAGTTCCGACCAGCACTACATTGGCGGCCAGTGCCTGAGACCGATTATACATCGTTGCGAATAGGTAGATGTTCACGCCCCCCGGCATCGCGCCCATGATGATTGTCACTTTGGCGATCAGTGGATCGAGATCGAAGATCCAAAAAGCCAGTGCCATCGCCATCAGCGGCCTGACCACCAATGACAGGGCGGAGAAGAACCCTGTTTCCACCAGATCACCGCCAAAGCTATACCGGGTCAGTGTCGCGCCGATCCCGAACATTCCCAACGGTAGTGCAGCCCCGGCCAATAATCGCATCGCCTCTTCCGCTGCATCGGGCAAGGGGAGGCCCAAAACATTCCACGCCAATCCGGCCGCTACCGACACCACCATTGGATTGCGACTGAGACTGTGTGCGACCTTGCCCAATCCGGCGATGATACCGGCACCGTCCCGCGCAGTGCTTTCCATCGTTACGATCCCGACGAAGTACATGACGGGCGCATGAATCGCGATGATAGCCAATGCAATGGGCAGGGCTTCGGCCCCATAGGCCCGTTCGATGATTGGCAGGCCAAGGAACAACGAGTTCGCAAACAGGGCGGTGAACCCCGACGCTACCGCTTCGCCCGGCTTTTGCCCGAATGCCTTGCGCGCAAACAAGATGCCGATGCCGAACACTGCAAAAGCGGGCAGGTAATAGGACGCCAACATCGCCGGATCGAGCGCCTGACCCATATCGATGGTTGCCGATGCACGGAAAAGCAGGGCGGTCACTGCGAACCGCGTTGTGAAACGCAGCATCGTATCGACTTCACTGTCGCTGATCGCGCGCAGGCGCGATGCTGCATAACCCAACGTAACGACAAGGAAGACCGGCGCGACGATGCCGAGAATTTCGAGCATGGGGGGCTTTCGGATTAAGGGATAGCCTGTCCCTCGTATCCCGAAGCATTCATTCTGACAAACAGATGGTGCTGGCGTTGAATCAGCTTCAACGCCTTCCGCGCTTGACTGGGTCGGATTTTATTACACCCATCACGCACAGCAACGCTCGATCAATCGGTCGATGAACGCACTGCCTGCCTTGATCTCGTCGAGGCCGATATATTCATCTGCCTTATGCGCCCGCCCTATATCTCCCGGACCGATCACGACGGTCGGAATATCGGCCATGGTCTGGAACAGTCCCCCTTCAGTCCCGAACGCAACCTTTGCGTGGTCGTTGCGTTGGGCGAGCGACTTGGCAAAGGAAGTGATTTCTGCCTCTGGCTCTGTGTCCAACCCATCCACACCGGACAGGGTTTCAAAATCAAAACCAGCTTCCGGGTGAACTGCCTTCATTGCGGGTTCCAGTTCTGTGCGCGCATAAGTCAGCACTTTTTCGACCAGCGCATCGGCATCGTCTTCGCGGATTGTTCGGAATTCAAAATCGAAAATCGCTTCGTCCGGTACGATATTGAGCTGCGTCCCGCCATGCAGCATTCCCACATGCGCCGTCGTATGGCCCACGTCATACAAGGGATCGACCGCACCGTTTTTCTCGAAATCCCGTTCCATATCCGAAATCATAACGATCAGGCGCGCAGCGTATTCCACGGCGTTTACGTAATTGGGGGCCAGTGATGAGTGCCCCGTCCTGCCACGTACTGTTACCCGGATTGAACGCTTTGATTTGTGACCAAGCACGACCTGCATCATTGTCGGCTCTCCCACGATGCAGGCACGGGGCTTCACGGGCCAATCCGCGATTTCAGCAATTGCTCCGCGCACGCCGATGCAGCCGACCTCCTCGTCATAGGAAAAGACGATATGAAATGGGGTCGCCAGATTTGCCTTCACCATTTGTGGTACGGCGGCGAGGACGCAGGCGCAGAACCCTTTCATGTCGGACGATCCGCGCCCATACATCTTGCCGTCGATGATGGTGGCCTCGAAAGGGTCGGTGCTCCAGGGTTGCCCTTCTACCGGGACGACATCCACATGCCCTGACAGGATGATCCCCGGCGCGTCTTTGGGGCCGATAGTCGCGATCAGGTTCGCTTTCTCGCCCGTCTCGTCATAGACGCGGTGCGACTCGATCCCGAACCCTGACAGGTATTCCTCTACCCATTCAAGCAGCGGCAGGTTCGTCTTGTGGCTAACGGTATCGAACGCGATCAGTTTGGCGAGGATGTCTTGTGCGGTCATGTTGGTTCGCTTTTCCGGTACGGGGGTCTTCTATCTATTACCGTCAGGCGCGAGTCTGTCGAGTGCTGCATTGCGCGCAGGGGCGGCACAGTCTAACACCACGCAAATGCAGGATCGACGACCCAATCGAAAGCCCAAGGGGCCACCCCGCGATGCGGATGGACGATATTGGATGTTTGGCATCCACGCTGTGCGTGATGGATTGAACAATCCGCGCCGCCAAAAACGTCGTCTGATTGTTACCCGCAATGCAGCGAACCAGCTTGAAGACGCCATTGCGGCTGCGGGAATCGAGCCGGAGCTATGCGATGCCCGCCGTTTTTCGGCCCCGCTCGATCCGGCATCGGTGCATCAGGGCGCGGCGTTGGAAACGGAGGCGCTGGATTGGGGCGACGTTGCCAGCCTTTGCCCGCCGGAAGATGGGCGGGTTGTTCTTTTGCTCGACCGGGTGAGCGATCCACATAATGTGGGTGCGATCCTGCGTTCAGCGGAAGTCTTTGGTGCTTCGGCTGTCATTGCCCCCTCGCGCCATTCGGCCCCCGAAAGCGGAGCCTTGGCGAAAGCGGCGAGCGGCGCACTGGAGCGCCAACCGTATCTGCGTGTCCGTAATCTTGCCGATACCATGCAGGATTTGCAGAAGGACGGCTATGTGATGATCGGCCTCGCCGGAGAAGTGGAAAGCGATATAGATCAGGCCATCAAAGCCACGGGATCGGCCCCGCTCGGCCTTGTGCTGGGGGCGGAAGGGCCGGGTTTGCGTGACCGAACGCGGGAAACCTGCGACGTTCTGGCCTGCATCCCCTCGGCGGCGGAGTTTGCATCGCTCAACGTCTCGAACGCTGCTGCGGTTTCGTTATTTGCCGCCCGTCACCATTTTCGGAGCAAGCTCCAGAAGTGATGCTGCCGTATCGAGACGCCGCTCCACCGCTTCGGATGCAAGCGCTTCGAGATCGGTCGGTATCGTCAGCGTTAACGTCGTTGCATCACGGTGCAGCGAGCAACGGTGCAGTAACTCCGGCGTTGCCCCTGTCAACATCGCGCCAAGCCGAATGATGCGACCAGTCGCTTCGGCGATCCGGCGTTGTTCCTTGTCGAGGATTGCGCTGCCTCCGTTGCGCTCCACCGTCGCTTTTGCATATTTGTACCGATAGGCGAGGGCGACGGCGAGTATCATGCGTTCGGTATGGGTCATGCCAACGAGGCTGGATTGTGTGGCTGTGGTAAAGCAAGCGCCAGCGCGGTAATCGGGGTGTACCCGCCAGTTCACATCGGCCAACATACACGCGGCAAGGCGCATACGTTCGGGCATCTCAGGCAGGGCAGACTTGCACCATAGGGCAAGTTCCGCTCCAAAGCCGGGGAACCGCCCCTCCACCCGCTCCATCAGTTGCGCAGATTGCGTTAACGGGTCATCGCAGCGCATGGCCGGGGTCAGGCTCTCGTACAGAACACCCTCACGCAGCCCGCAGGACGATACGGCAAGGTTTCCGGGTTCCAATCGTTCAATGACAGCGCGAAGAACGTGGGCGGTCCATGGTGCATTCTCTGCGCGGGTTTTTGAAAGGCCGTGTACTGTGAGGTCCGGCGCGTCATTTCCGGTCAGCCAATCACAGGTCTCCAACGCCTGTTCGCGTGTGAATTCGTACCCATGCAGAACGCGCAAGGGGTATTTCGTGCGCCGCATCACAAGGGATGCAAAGGCTCGCCAGCCACCACCCACCAGCGTCAACCCAAGGCCGGGGCGGGTGCCATCTGGCAGGTTCTCATTGATCTTCTTACGAATATAGGCGGCAAGGACATCGCTCGTCAGGCCGGTTTCCTTGAGGCGCAACGGGCCGAGCGGTGTGGTTGTGCAATGGCGGACAGCACCGGCCTGCAAAAATGCAAGTTCCATTGATGCGCCGCCAATATCCGCAACGATTCCTTCGGTTCGTCGATCACCGAGCAAGACGCCAAGTGCGGAGAAGCGACCTTCATCCTTGCCACTGACGATTCGGACACGCAGGCCGGTCCCTGCCTCGATTTCCTTCGCAAAATCTGCACCATCCGATGCGTCCCGCATTGCGGCGGTCGCAATGGTGACGACATCGCGTACCTCCAGCGCCCTGGCGAGAAGTGCGAAGCGGCGCAGGGTAGAGAAAGCCTTGGCTTTGCCTGTGGGTGGCAAGGCTCCTGTCGTCTCGATATCGCTGCCGAGGCCACAATAGACTTTTTCGTTGAAGAAGTATGCGGGGCTTCGCATTGCGCTGTCGAACACAACGAAGCGAACCGAGTTCGAGCCTATATCAATCACGCCGAATCGGTCATTGGTTATTGCTGGCCCGGAAGCGTCAGGCGTGGAGGCGGCAGCTGCCCTCTTGGTTCCGGTCATACGCGGTATATCCGTATTGCGAGGCAGAAATCATGGACCGCCCCGCTTGTCACACAGGATCAGTCTTCGCGATAGACCTTTTCCTTACGTTCATGCGACTCCTGCGCTTCAAGTGACAACGTTGCAGTTGGACGTGCCATCAGACGCTTCAGATTGATGGGGTCGCCGGTTTGTTCGCAATATCCGTATTCCCCTTCGTCGAGACGGCGCAGGGCCGAGTCGATTTTACTTATCAGCTTGCGCTGGCGGTCGCGGGTGCGCAATTCAATGGCGCGATCCGTTTCCTCCGATGCCCGATCAGCAACATCCGGGACGTTATGCGTATCGTTCTGGAGCGTTGAGACAGTTTCCTGTGACTCGCGCAGGATGTCATTTTTCCAGTCCAGAAGTCGTTTGCGAAAGAATTCCTCCTGTCGCTCATTCATAAATTCTTCGGCTGCGTGGGGAACATATTCCTGTAGATCGGTGTCCATTCCGTCCATCCATAACTCTCCCTGAAAGCGTCGCTTTGCGCGATCATCATTCTTATCTTCAAGATATGCGCCACATACCGCGAACCGAAGCCAGTGTCACGCTTGTTTTAATGTTTTATCTATGGAATCAGATATTTGCCATATGTCGTATACTTAACATCTTGCTGTTGCCTTAACGACCGGAACAATCAGATATTACGGAGTTTTTCAGCCCGTGCACGAATGATTTTCAATTCGTGCACGTCCTTTCGTCGCAAATTGTTTACCTGTAATGCCATGCGTCTGTTGTCCGAAAAACGCTCCTCGTGGCGAGCCAGAAAATCCCAATACAGCGTCGTAAAAGGGCATGCACGCTCGCCGGTAGACTGTTTCGGATCGAAACGACAGCCATTACAATAATTACTCATTCGGTCGATATAAGCACCTGACGCGCAGTAGGGTTTCGTGCCGACAATACCACCATCCGCGTGCTGGCTCATCCCAAGCATATTGGGCAGGGAAACCCAGTCGATTGCATCGAGATAAAGACCCATATGCCAATCATGTGTGTCATAGGGTCGCGTGCCGATCATCATCAGGTACAGCCCCATTCCCATCAACCGTTCGATATGATGGGCGTAACCCGTGCGCAGCAGTCGCGTGATCATATCGCGCAGACAGGCCATGTCCGTATTACCCGTCCAGAAAAAATCAGGAATGCTGCGGTCTGCTCCTAGCGCGTTCAAATCGGCATAGTCCGGCATCCGCGTCCAATAGAGACCGCGCACCCATTCCCGCCACCCCAGAATTTGTCGCACGAATCCCTCTACCGCGTTCAGGGGAGCGGCCCCTTCTTCATACGCTGCGATAGCGGCATCACAGGCTTCACGTGGTCCAATAAGCTTGAGATTGAGGGCCGCAGAAATGCGCGAATGATTCAGGGTAGAACTGCCGTCCCACATCGCATCCTGATGCATTCCGAAATCACGCAGTCGATTGGCAACAAAATCGTCGAGTGCGTGAAGCGCGTCTTCTCTGGTGACGGGTTCGCCAAAATTTTCCAATGTTCCCGGCGAATCTGCAAACCTCTTTTCAACAAGGCGCAATACGTCGAGCGTGACTGGATCAGGCTGATAATGGGCGCGGGGGGCGATCAGGCCGGGGCCGTTCTTGCCGAATGCTTTACGATTGTCCTTATCGTAGTTCCACGCGCCTCCGGCTGGTTGCCCATCGTCCATCAACAGGCCGGTTTGCTTGCGCATCATCCGGTAGAAATCTTCCATGATGAAGCGTTTTCGCCCGTCTGCGAATCCCATGAAATCATGGATGGTGGTGAAGAAATGCCCGTCTTCGAGCATTGAAAAGGGCACGCCGGTTTTCCCTGCTGCGTCCTCCAATGTCTCGCGTACCCGCCAATCACCCGGTTGGACCATGATGACCTGTTCGGGATCGTATTGTGCAATGGTGGTTTTCAGGCCGCTTGCAAGGCTGCCGGGTGCTTTTTCATCGTCCAGTGCATTGTAGAGAACCGTGCGTTCCACCTTGCGTTGGGCATCGCGAAAATGGCGCATGGCCGCAAAGAAGAGGGCGATCCGGCGCTTGGATTGCCAGATATACGTGGCCTCTTCCGCCGCTTCCGTCATCAGAATGGCGTCGCGTGCGGGATCGAAACCGTCGAGCGCGACGCTGTCATGGTCGAGTTGATCGCCGCAGACGACGATGAGATTACGAAGCTTTATCGCCGTCATTGCGCGGTTTCCGGTTTCGTTCGCGACGACACCTTTCCGAGCAGTATTTCACTTCGTCCCAGACATCTGCCCATTTCTTCCTCCACGCGAAAGGCCGACCGCATGTTTCGCACGGTTTCGTGGGAAGGTCGGCCTTCCGGCGCAAAGTGGGTCTCAGCCCTCGTCCATCAACTCCGCACGGGTCCGGGTCAGAAATTCGGCGGACTTCGCCTTCAGCTCATCGCGGTCGAGAGTTGCATCGCGCTTGGCAGCGTCGGCCATGATCTGATCGATCACATCGTCGTCGCCCGCATCCTTCATATCGGCGGCGATCAACGTACCAGCATAGGCCGCCGTATCCTCGTCGCTCATGCCCAGCTTTTCGCCAACCCATGCGGCGAGCAGGCGGTTGCGGCGCGCTTCGGCCTTGAAATTCATCTCCGCATCATGGGCGAATTTGGTTTCGAACGCCTTTTCGCGATCCTTCATGCTGGCCATGGTCGATTCCCGTTTCAAGATTGAGTTATCGGTTCATATAGTGCGGCGGGGCGACGAGCGGAAGGGTGAGATGATGAACAACAACAGCCTGACGAATGTGGACTGGAATATGCTGCCACAACCCGAAGACGACGGCGCGGGGGAACGGGTCAAGGGCTGTGCCGTGCCCTCCATGCCGCTGTCCTCGACAGATGATACGAATGTCGATCTGTCTGCGCCCGGTCGCACGGTGGTTTTTGTTTATCCGATGACCGGCACGCCGGGAACCGATCTGCCCGAAGGATGGGACGGTATCCCCGGTGCGCGGGGCTGTACGCCGCAAGCCTGCGCCTTCCGTGACTTGCATGAAGAACTGACGAAAGCCGGGGCAGGGCGCGTGTTTGGCCTTTCGACCCAGGCAACCGGGGAGCAGAAAGAAGCGGCAGAGCGGCTGCATCTGCCCTATCCGCTTCTCAGTGATCGTGATTTCGTATTGGGCGATGCCATGGCCTTGCCGCGTTTCAGCATCGGTGACACAATTTATTTCAAGCGCATAACGCTGGTGATTGAAGACAGTTTCGTGAAGAAGGTCTTCTACCCTGTCTTTCCGCCGGATCGCGCGGCGGTGGATGTTCTGGACTGGTTGAACGAGAACGCATGACCGATATTCGCTTTTCTCTCAATGCCACGAGCAACAAGGCTCGCACAGGTGTTCTTTCCACTCCGCGCGGGGATATTCGTACACCTGCGTTTATGCCGGTGGGAACTGCGGCGACCGTCAAGGCGATGCTGCCTGGGTCGGTGCGGGAGACGGGGGCGGATGTCCTGCTTGGGAATACCTACCATCTGATGCTGCGCCCCGGTGCGCCCCGAATGGAGCGATTGGGGGGATTGCACGGCTTTATGAATTGGGACCGGCCTATCCTGACTGATTCAGGCGGGTTTCAGGTCATGTCACTGTCGAAACTACGTAAGTTGACGGAAGAGGGGGTGACGTTCGCCTCGCATATAGACGGGTCGAAACACCTGCTCAGTCCTGAAACCTCGATGGAGATCCAGCGTCAGCTTGGGTCGGATATTGTGATGTGTTTTGACGAATGCACGCCCTATCCCTGCACCCGCGACGAGGCAGTCACGTCGATGCACCTGTCGATGCGTTGGGCTGAACGATCCCGCGCAGCCTTTGGTACGCGGCCCGGTCATGCGCTGTTTGGTATTCAGCAAGGGGGCGTTCATCCCGATTTGCGTGAAGAAAGTGCAGAGGCATTGAAGAAAATCGGCTTTGATGGCTATGCGGTTGGCGGGCTGGCGGTGGGGGAGGGGCAAGAGATGATGTTCTCGACTCTCGATCATTGCGTGGATCATCTGCCAATCGACCGCCCCCGTTATCTGATGGGAGTTGGCAAGCCGGAGGACATTGTGGGGGCTGTTGCGCGGGGAATCGATATGTTCGATTGCGTGATGCCGAGCCGATCCGGGCGCACGGGACAGGGTTTCACGCCGCGTGGACCGGTCAATATCCGCAACGCGCGCCATGCCGAAGATCCGCGCCCGCTGGATGCGACCTGTGATTGCCCGTGCTGCACCGATTACAGCCGCGCGTATCTGCATCATGTTCACCGGTCGCAGGAGATCATCGCTTCCATGCTGCTGACATGGCATAACCTTCGGTATTACCAACGGTTAATGCAGGGTATTCGCGATGCGATTGCGGCGGATAATTTTGACGGGTTCGTTGCGCAGTTTGAAGAGGAGCGTTTATCCGGCGATATTGAATCGCTCGTCTGACGTCAGACTTTCCAAAAACAGAATGCCACCCATGCGATGGCGATGGCCAGGCCGCCCCAAAGTGGGGTGCTCATTATACCAAGCCAGCCGAGCATGATGAAGGCCGATCCCAGCAGGCCGATGAATAACCGGTCTCCCCGTGTTGTGTGCAATCCAAGGATACCATCACGCGGGTTGCCACCCGGCGAGCGGTATTCCAGAAATCCCATGAAAGCGATTGCGGAGAATACAAACAGGAAGAAGGCCGCTGTTGGCCATGTCCACGCCATCCAACCAATCATCGTTTATCTCCCTGTTCCAGAGATATAACCGTAGCGCGTGACAAAGCGTTGGGAAAACCTTAATTTCGGTTCAGGGCAAACAGAGCAGAGAGGCGGCCAACGATGCCGCAGGGAAATCCGACGGATGATCCCAGACACGCGGGCAGGCTGTCGCGACGTACAGTCTCGCGCCTGCGTGATGGATGGAAAGCGGGGATAACGCGGCGCGCGACAGCGCGTGGAACGGTTCCCGATAGTTTTTCGCATAAGCCGGAAAGCCTGAGAATTGGCTCTCCTGAAACTGCCGCTGCCTTGCTGCGTGGCCAGTTTTCCTTTGCCGGGACTTCCGCCCGAATTGAGCGGGGCGATCCGTGGCGAACGGATGCACCATCGGTGGCATGGGCCGAGGCATTGCACGGTTTTGGCTGGCTGGGGCATTTCCGGGCAGCAGATGGCGATGCGGCCCGTAAGGCCGCGCGCAAGATGGCAGATGGATGGTTGCATCGACACAGCAAGGCCGGGGGTATCGCATGGCGCCCACCCGTCGTTGGAGATCGTGTGGTGTCGTGGTGTCTGAACGCCAATCTCCTGACAGAAAATGCCGAGATGGTTTATCGCAGCGATTTCTTCCGCTCGTTGGCTGCACAGGGCCGTTACCTCCAGAAGACAGCATCCAGTGAAGCCTTGCCGATAGACCGCCTTCGTGCGGCGCTTGGAACCGCCTATGTCGGTCTTTGTGTTTTGGGCGAGAGTGCCTTGCTCAGGCCGGGAATTGAAGGCGTCTTATCTGCGGCCAAAGCCTGTCTCCAGACGGATGGTGAGCCGGTCAGCCGGAACCCCTCTGATCTACTCAAGGTGCTGTATGCCCTCGTGCAGTTGCGTGAGGACGCCAAAGCGGCGGGGGAGGACGCACTCGCCGGGACGCTGACCCCCTTGATCGAGCGGGCCGCGCCAGTTCTGCGAATGCTGCGCCTTGGTAATGACGGTTTGGCGATGTTTCATGGGGGGCGCGAGGAAGATGATGCGTTCGTCAATCTCGTCCTTGTTGAATCGGGTGATACGCGCCCCGCGCCGGAAAGAACAGGCGATAAAGCGGGCTATCTGCGCCTGTCAGCCGGGGGCATTACGGCAATTCTGGATGCCGGAGCGCCCGCCGAAGGGGTTTATGCCCGTCGTTCCCATGCCGCGCCACTCGCCCTTTCCTTTGCGTCGGGGAACCAGAGACTCTTCGTGAATTGTGGTTCGGGCGCGCATCTGTCTACGGATTGGGAAGGGCCGTGTCGGGCCTCTGCTGCTCATTCAACCCTAACCGTTGCTGACCGTTCGCCATGTGAATTTGAAGATAAGGCTACCGCGCGATTCCGACGGTTAAGCCGTTGCGCGCGGATTGTGGATTGCCAGAGCCAACGTGACGAAAGTGGCATTTGGGCGCTCGCCGCGCATGACGGGTATGCAGGGCGGCATGGGCTGATCCACTATCGACGCCTGTTTCTTGATGCGGATGGGATAGATTTCCGGGGTGAAGACACGCTGACCCTCGCCAAAGGCGGTGCAAGGGCGCTGGAACGATCCCGCGCAAGGCGGAAAAGCCCGGATGGACCCAAGTTTGCGATCCGATTTCACTTGCATCCCGATGTGGCCGTTGCTGTTGCAGATGGCAAGGCGCGCCTGACGCTTGCTGATGGTGAAACATGGCAGATGATGCAAGCGGGCGGTAAGCTGATCGTTGAGGAAAGCGTCTATATTCCGGGCCTTGGCGCGCCGATCTCTTCCAAGCAAATTGTGATCGAAAGCGCCTTGCGTGATACTGAAGGGCAGGTCCGTTGGGCCTTGAAACGAATGAGCGGTCGGGTGATCGTTCCGAATGATGAGGCCGACAATCCATGACCAGACAACCCGTGCGCCGCGCGCTGTTATCCGTCTCCAACAAGGCGGGGCTGGCCGGGTTTGCCCGTGCGTTGCATGAACACGGTGTTGAGCTTGTATCAACGGGCGGTACGGCAAAGGCAATTGCCGGAGCCGGGTTGCCCGTGCGCGATGTGGCCGAATTGACCGGATACCCTGAGATGATGGATGGGCGTGTCAAAACCCTGCATCCGGCTGTACATGGTGGATTGCTGGCCTTGCGGGACAGACCCGACCATGTGGAAGCGATGGATACGCATGGCATTTCCGGTATCGACCTGCTGGTTGTCACGCTTTACCCGTTCGAGGAAACCGTGGCCGGGGGCGGGGATTTCGCTGATTGTGTCGAGAACATCGATATTGGTGGTCCTGCCATGATCCGCGCAGGGGCGAAGAACTGGCAACATACTGCCGTGGTGGTCGATACTGATGATTATGCCGATGTCCTGAAAGCCGTTGCTGACGGGGGTTTCGACGCCGGAGGTCGCAAAGCCCTTGCTGCGCGTGCGTATGCCCGAACGGCAGCTTATGATGCGGCTATTGCGAACTGGTACGCGGCGCAACTGGGCGATACAGAACCGAGGCGCGTGGCGCAGGCCGGAACGCTGCGTCAATCCCTGCGTTATGGCGAGAATCCGCACCAATCGGCGGCATTCTATACGACGGGTGATCCACGCCCCGGCGTTGCGACCGCATCATTACTACAAGGCAAGGCGCTGAGTTATAATAACATTGGCGATGCGGATGCGGCCTTTGAGCTTGTGTCGGAATTCGTGCCTGAAGTGGATGTTACTTGCGCGATTATCAAACACGCCAACCCTTGTGGTGTCGCAACGCGCGGCGCTTTGGTCGATGCCTATCGCCAAGCATACCGTACTGACACGACCTCTGCTTTTGGGGGGATCGTCGCACTCAATGCGCCACTCGATGGCGAGACGGCGGCGGAAATTGTGAAGATTTTCACCGAGGTGGTCATTGCACCGGATGCAGACGCGGACGCCCGTGCGATCTTTGCCGGGAAAAAGAACCTTCGCTTGATGCTGACGGGCGGTTTGGCCAATCCACTCTCACCGGGAAGGCTCATCAAGCCCGTCGCCGGAGGGTTGCTCGTACAGGATCGGGATGCCGGTCAAGTGGCTGCCGCTGACCTGCGTTGCGTCACAAAACGTGCGCCGACCGAAGCGGAACTGTCCGATATGATGTTCGCCTGGCGTGTGGCCAAACACGTCAAGTCGAATGCCATTGTCTACGCCAAGGACCGTGCGACTGTCGGCATTGGTGCGGGGCAGATGAGTCGGGTGGACTCCACGCGTATCGCGGCACGCAAGGCTGAAGATATTGCTGGTACGGAGGGGTTGTCCAAATCGCCGGCTGTCGGATCGGTTGTCGCCTCTGATGCCTTTTTCCCGTTTGCGGATGGTTTGCTGACCGCTGCCGAAGCGGGCGCTACTGCCGTGATTCAGCCGGGCGGTTCCATGCGCGATGATGACGTGATTGCCGCCGCCGATGAGATGGGGTTGGCGATGGTCTTTACCGGAATGCGCCATTTCCGGCATTGATGGGGTGCGCGGTCAAGGCCGCCACAAATGAAAAAGCCCCGCACTCGTGCAGGGCTTTCTTTCGGTCAATGATACGGGAGAAAGTTCAGCCTTTCTTACGCGCACTTTCAGCAAAGTGTTCAAGCTGTTCGGCAGGGACAAATCCACGCACAACCTCGTCACCGATGATAAAGGCGGGAGTTCCGTTGATCTTAAGCTTCTGGGCGAGAGCGTAGGTCCGGTTGATCTGGGTTCTTATTTCTTCGCTTTGCATGTCTTTTTTCAGCGTTTCGACATCCAGACCGACCTTTTCTGCGATGGACATGACCGTTGCTTCGGTGTGTGATCCACGATGCAGCATCAGCGCGTCGTTGAATTCTGGATACAGTTCACCTGATTTCTGGGCGCGGGAAGCGAGCGCAGCGCGGGCAGACAGGACAGAGCCATCACCGAGAATTGGGAACTCCTTGATGACAAGGCGGATGTTTCCATCGGCCTTCACAAATTTCTCGACTTCGGAATGTGCCCGTTTGCAATAGCCGCAATTGTAATCCGCAAATTCAACCAATGTCACATCGCCGTCGGGATTACCCCTGACGATGGAATAGCCATCTTCGAAGATTTCCTTGGCATTGGTCTGGATCAATTCACCGTCGGCTGCGGCTGCGGCAATCTTCTGTCTTTCCTCATAAACGCTGATCGCTTCAACGATTACTTCCGGATTGGTGAGCAGGTAGTTTCGGATTGCATCACCGGATGGTGCAGACGCAGCACCGGGATTGGCGTCCATATAACTTGCGACAGCATCCCCAACGGTATTGGGATTGCCGACGAGGTAGTCAGTGAATGCCCCGTGAACGACCGCCGGTTCTACATTGATGCGTTTGTTGCCTGTGCTGTATGCAACGTAGCCGCTCACTACAAGCGCGAGCGCACCAAGGGCTGTCCCAATTTTTCCGTACATGTTCCACCTTTCAGGAATTCCGAGATATCATACAGCGCCTAGTGGTAATCTGACGATTAAAAAAATGTGCTATTCCCGGAGAGTTTACTTCTTGAGGGCTTTTCGGCGGTCGATTTCGGCAATGATGTCTCCGGCCCGTAACCACGCTGATGAGCCATAGGGTGATGCTTCCTGAACCTTTTTCGCATGGCGTGCGGCGACTTTGCCGTTTCCTATCATAATCTGATGCTCGGCAGCGGCAAGGGAAGCTGCTATATTGTTGCCCAGGCGTTGCTCTGCCTGAGCCAGCCAACGCCATGCGCTTGCGTTGAAGCGATCACGACGAACCGCATCGGTCAGCACTGTGCGGGCTTCGTTCGTCGCATCCGGTTCTTCCAAAGCGAGAAGTGCATGTCCCAGTGAACCAAGTATCAACGGCTCGTTCGGCGCGAGTGCGGCGGCCCGGCGGTAAGCGGGGATCGCGGTTTTCGCTGTGCCGCCTTCGAAGAGAATTTGCCCTTTAAGTTCATGGTAGTAAGCGTCATCGGGGCGTTTTGCGATCAGGCTATCAATGGTTCGGAGCGCTGCCTGGGGGTCAGGTATGCGGTGATAAGCGACAGCGCGAGCCAGCAGGGCAGTTTCCGATCCATCATCGGGCACTTCGCGTAAGATGCGTGATGGTGCAACCAGAAACCCGCGCAGCTTTGCACGCATCCGGTCATACCAATAGCGTGTCTCATTATCGACACTGCGCCCAAGTGCCGAGGATGTCTTCACACGCTTGGTAAGTGCTCGAATCCGTTCGCCCGATAACGGATGCGAGAGCGTGTAGGGGTCGATACGGGTGCCAGCCAACACAAGCTCCTGCTCCTGAAGGCGGCGCAGGGTATCGACCATCCCGGTGGGATCAATTCCGGCATCTTCCAGATAGGTGATTGCCGCTTGGTCGGCGGCGCTTTCCTGCCCGCGAGAATACCGCAAGAAACCGCGTTGGGCGATGGATTGACCCCCGGCCAGAATCGCGGCCCCTGCTTGCCCGGCACCGGCGGCGATGGTTGCTATGCCAATGATCGTGGAGAGAAGCGCGGTGCCTTGCGAGGCGCTTGCTGCCGGGCCGAAGCGGACGCCATGGCCGCCCGCGATATGTCCGGTTTCATGGGCGATCACGCCCAGCAACTCGTTCGGATCATCCATCGCGATAAGCAGACCTGTATGAAAGGCCATGTTTCGCCCGATAACAAAGGCGTTAAGCGTACGGTCGTTGACGACGAAAATCTCGACGCTGCCATCCGGAAGGCCAGCCGAACGGAAGATCGGCGTACTCATGCGTTCGAGCGTCCTCTCGATCTCGGCATCGCGGATCGTTCCAATGCTGCGTGATGATTGGGCATTGGCAATGCTGCCGGATAACAGCAGGGCAATAGTGGCGCTCTTGATAACCGAAAAGGGGCGCATGGATGATCTCCTGTCGCGTGTATCGCCACTGAACCCTACACCTGACTACAGTGATGGAGGTATGAATTCGTCGTTATCTTGCCGGAGGACGATAGGATGACGAAGTCATTTGGGAAACCCGTCTGCATTGGGGTGCGCGCGGGGTATTCTGCGCTAATGCAGTTAATGATCGGGTGCTACATTCCCTCCAGCGCCTCGTACCCCTCGAAAACAGGGGGGCCGTTATACATATCCCGCGCGCTACCCACATCCCGATGTGTGCGTCGAAAATCTTCTGAAGTCATCCAGGCGCGGAAAGCGCTTTCACTTTCCCATCGTGATTGCGAGATATACAATATATATTCGTCGCTCGTTGGCCCCCGTAACATGCTGAATTCCATGAAACCCGGTGTTTTCGCCAAATGGGAATCACGCTCTCGCCAGAGAGTTTCAAAATCTTCCCTAGCGTCTTTCAGCACATGAAACCGGTTCATTGCTACGTACATCGTCCTGCTCCAGCCAACCGCTTCAGCAAACGCATAACGGCGTTGCCACAGTCTGGACTGTATACGGGCGATACTCTGGCGCAACACTTGCGTGCGGAAAATGCATCGCCTCGTCGCGCCGTTGTGATGTCCTGCGTTAACGCTTCTGTCCTATGCTAGGACACGATGAATAGATTTTTGTTGTTTTTGGCTCTTGGGAGGAATGGGTACGTGACGGTTTCCAGATTTTGTGCAGGGTTCGCCCTTCTCGCCGCAGCTGCATGTACACAGGAACAGCGCATCAATGTTCCGTCCACCCCAGCCGCAACCGGGTATGTGCCACCCAGCTACGTCTCAACCGATTATGCTGCGACCGCTCCAGTGCAGGTGTCGGCACCCCGGTATGTTTCTTCGGGCGCTGTTCCAAACTATGCGCCGCCCCTTGCCGGGGCGCAAAACGCACCGCCCCTCGCGGATGTGACCACTGTTGCTGCGCCACCACCACCACCACCGCTTCTGCAACCAGAGACAGCCGTGCAATCCTTTGCCGCTTCTCCAGCCATTCTGCAAAGTGTACCGACCTATGATGCGGAGCCGCCGCGTTATCTGCCGCAGGAACCGCAGGTGATTACCAATGCGACAAGAGTATATGCCCCAGCACCCAATCTAACACCAGGCCCGGCACCTGCGAGACCGCCAGCTTATACAACGGCTACCTACACGCCAGCCCCCGACACACAGGCAACCTATACCGCTGCTGCTATTCAGCCCATCCGGGAATCGGCCCGTGCGCCTTTGGCGTCATATGGCAAGGATACACCGCCACCCCGCACGAACCGGCGCTTCACCACGATTGACGATACCAGAGTGGCGGAACTTTCTACTCAAGGTGAACGGACGCCCGCGCTTCCCCAAACCATAGCGCGTGTTTCTGGCCAACAGGTAACGACCGCCGAGCCGTTCTCAATTCCGACATCGCCGACTGGCAAGCCGTATTACCTTAGCGCGACCCCACCAGCCATCGAATACCATATTCCGCACATTCCGCAGGAAGAGCCTCTATGGTGCTGGGCCGCCGCCGCGCAGCAGGCAATAGGCTGGGTAAACAAGGGCCGTGCGCCGTCGCAATGCGCTATCGTTGCCCTTGCTCACGGTCTGAACGTACAGGAATGTTGCTCTGACCGCGAAGGCATCTGCGCACGAACCGGGGAAATTCCGGCCATTGCGACCCTTGTTGAGAGCTTTGGCGGTGAGGCGCGTGAGTTGGCCACTGTGCCCCGCGATCCGCAGACCATCTATGACATTCTACGAAAAGGCGACACGCTGCTTATTCGTCTGCGTCCTGCCCCCCATGACGAAGCAGTTGGCATCCGCCACATGATCGTCGTGCGCGGAATCGAATGGCTTCGTCTTCCGAACAACCAGTTGCAGGCAACATTGCTCTATAATGATCCACTTGGGGCAGGCGAGCGTGCTGTGAACTTCGACGAAATCGAAGGTTTCTTCGAACAGGCGCTCGTTGTCAGCCGTATTTAAACCAAATCGCGATCAGGTTAATGGACTTGATCGCGATTTTTTGAGTGCGTCATTTAGGGAACGAAGTGCTTTCTATTTGCAGTGGAAGCGTCATGTTTCCTCTTTTTCGATTGAATTTTCATATGCTTCGTGGTTTTCAGCGCACACTGTCGCCCAGTTGCCATTGGGCGCGCCTGGAATTTATGGAATGATGGATGACGTTTGACGATCTCGCTCTCGACCCCCGTGTTCTCGAAGCGGTAAAAGCCACCGGGTACACAGCGCCAACCCCTATTCAGGAACAGGCGATACCGCCTGCCCTTGAAGGGCGCGATGTGCTTGGTATCGCGCAGACGGGAACCGGCAAGACCGCATCGTTCAGCCTTCCTATGATTACCCGGCTTGCCAAGGGGCGCGCCCGTGCGCGGATGCCTCGCTCGCTCGTACTATGCCCTACCCGCGAACTCGCCGCTCAGGTCGCCGAAAACTTCGAGAGTTATTCCAAGGGAATGAAGCTCAATATGGCGTTGCTGATTGGTGGCGTCTCATTCGGGGATCAGGACAAGAAGATTGACCGGGGTGTCGATGTATTGATCGCTACGCCGGGCCGTTTGCTTGATCATTTCGGACGCGGCAAATTGATGCTTAACGGCATCGACATTATGGTCGTCGATGAAGCCGACCGGATGCTCGATATGGGCTTTATGCCTGACATCGAAAAAATCTTCAGCCTGACGCCCTTTACGCGCCAAACCCTGTTTTTCTCGGCGACCATGCCGCCTGAGATTCAGCGCATCACCGACACGTTTCTCCAGAACCCGGTTCGGGTCGAAGTGGCGCAACAATCCAAGGCCGCTGATACAGTCGTTCAGAGCCTTCATCATGTTCAATCCGACCGCAAGGATGGGCTGCCAAAGGCAAAGCGTCAGATGTTGCGTGATCTGATTGAAAGCGAAGGGGATGCAATTACCAACGCGATCATCTTCTGTAACCGCAAACGCGATATTAGTGTGCTGCACCGTTCTCTGGAGAAGCATGGACTCGATGTTGCCTCGCTGCATGGCGATCTGGATCAGCGCATTCGTACGCAGACACTCGACGCTTTTCGCAATGGCAAGATCAAACTGCTTGTTGCGTCTGATGTGGCAGCACGGGGTCTTGATATTCCCGATGTCAGCCATGTCTTCAATTTCGACGTTCCAACCCATTCTGAAGATTATGTTCACCGGATTGGCCGGACAGGACGCGCCGGACGCAGCGGCAAGGCGTTCACACTGACAACGAAGTCAGAGCAGAAATATCTCGATAATATCGAAAAGATGCTTGGCGAGGTGATCCCGGTCAGCGATGTCGGGCCTGCTCCAGTTGAAGAAGTCGCTGTTGAGAAACCAGCGGAACCCAAAGACGAGAAGAAAGATAAGCCAAGACGCGCAACCCGTGGCCGCAATTCGCGTCGGGATGATGGCGAGCGTAATTCCGAACTGCGCGAAGAGAAAGTGGCCGAACCGGAAGTCGAAGCCGTTGCTGTCGTTGAAGATGTTGCACCGGAGGCAAAACCCGAACGCCGCGCACGGCGAGGCAATAGTCGGAATGAACGCGAGAATGATAAGCCGCGCGCCCGCGACAGTCGCAATTCCGGGAGCAATGGTAATGGTGGAAATAGCGGTGGCGGTGGACGTGGTCCTCGCGGGCTTGGCGATCACATGCCCGCTTTCATGTTGATTCCATTGCCTGACTTCTCGCAGCGTAGTTCTGACGATAATGATGATGGCTCGGTCGCTGACGCGGCCTGACCGCTACAGGATCGAAGCGTGACGCAGGCTGGTGGATCAGTAACCTTCGCCTGCGTCGCCAGACTTCGCTTCGGGAACTTTGATCTCGACGCTGAAATCAATACATCGCTTTCAGGAACGACCGCGCTTTTCGGCCCCAGTGGTGGCGGAAAAAGCACGCTGTTGCGAGTGATTGCAGGGCTGGAAGATCGCGCCGATGGCCGCGTTGTCTTCGATGGTGCCATCTGGGCCGATAGCGCGCGGCGGGTTTTTCTGTCTTCCAACCAACGCCCGGTCGGTACTGTCTTTCAGGATGGGCGTCTCTTCTCTCACCTGACTGTTGCGGGCAACCTGCGTTATGCGGATCGCCGCAGCCGCCATCGTGCAGGGGTTTTGGATCTTGCTACCGTTATCGACCGGCTGTCTTTGGAGCCGCTTTTGGCTCGACGCCCGGATACCCTTTCGGGGGGAGAACGTCAGCGGGTTGCGCTAGGCCGAACGCTTCTGACCCGTCCCCGTCTTCTGTTGCTCGATGAACCGCTTTCTGCGCTTGATCGGGAGCGCAAGGCAGACATCCTGCCTTACCTGCGTGATTTACCCGAAACTTTCGGGATTCCAACGATCTATGTCAGTCACGCTGTTGAGGAGATCGCACAACTCGCACAGACAGTTATCGTTCTTGCAGAAGGGCGCATCCGTGGCATTGGATCAGTTACAGAAATGCTGGAGCGGATTGATCTGCAACCCGTCACAGGTCGCTTTGAGGCCGGGGCATTGCTGGAGGCGAAGGTCACAGCGCAGGACCGGGGGTGGAGGCTCACACGCCTCGATCTGGAAGGGCAGCCGCTTGTGATGCCGATGCTGACAGCGTTGGAGCTAGGCGAGACCGTGCGTTTGCGCGTACGGGCGCGTGACGTTGCGCTCGCCGTCATTCGACCGGAAGGGATCAGCACCCGCAATATTCTCGCAGGTACTGTCGATGCCATCGCGGCGGAGACTGATACGGCTTTCGCTGAAGTGACCGTTGCGCTTCATACACAACGCATTCGCGCGCGTATAACACGTGAAGCCGTGGATACTCTCGGCCTCAGGGTAGGTGCGCCGGTCTATGCTCTTATTAAAAGTGCGAGTTTCGACCGGCGTGGTTTGGTTGGAAGCGTGTGATTACCGTCCTGCTGCGGCAGGGCGGGGTTTGCGGCGGCGGGGTTTATGTGCGGCGGAAGGGGCTTTCCCATCTTTACGGGGCGCATTTCCGCGACCGCCCCGGTCTCCGCGAGGTTGCCGGTTGGCCCCCGGTACAGGAGGCTTCTCGAAGGGGAGCGGTTCTCCTTCGGAAGCAATCTTCAGACCTGTGAGCTTTTCAATATCCAGAAGATATTGCCGTTCGGTCCCATCACAGAACGATATGGCCGCGCCACTACGCCCGGCCCGCGCCGTTCGTCCGATGCGGTGGACGTAGGATTCGGGGATATTGGGTAGCTCAAAATTGAAGACGTGACTTACATCATCAATATCGATTCCACGCGCAGCAATATCGGTCGCGACGAGGATGGTCGTGCGACCTTGCTTGAAATCACGCAACGCGCGCTCGCGCTGGTTCTGTGATTTGTTGCCGTGGATGGCCGCCGCCCCAAAGCCAGCTTTTACGAGTCCTTCGGACACGCGATCAGCCCCCCGCTTGGTGCGGGTAAAGACGATGGCGCGTTCAATTTCAGGGGCGCTCATCAGGTCGATGAGGCGATCCTTCTTTTCAACATGGGGCAGATGGATGACGCGCTGTTCAATACGGTCGATGGGTTTGGAAACTGCTGCAACGGCAACTTCTGCCGGGTTTTTCAGGAAATCATGCGCCAACGCCTTGATAGGCTTTGGCATCGTGGCAGAAAACAGCATGGTCTGGCGTTTCTTTGGCAGCGCCGCCATCACTTTACGGATGGCCGGAACAAAACCAAGATCAAGCATTTGGTCGCCCTCGTCCAGCACGATGACGGAGGTTCCATCCAGCCGGATCGTGCCTGAATCCATATGGTCGAGCAGACGTCCGGGCGTTGCGACGAGTATATCGACGCCGGGGGCCATGGCCTTGATCTGTGGATTGTGCTTTACGCCGCCGACGACAACGGCAACCGCCGGTTTCATGTGCTTGCCATAGACGCGGATACTCTCTGCTATCTGGGCCGCAAGTTCACGGGTCGGCGCAAGGATAAGGGCCGTGCAGCCTGCGCGATTCGGCGTTAGCTCCATATCGTGGATGCGGCTGAGGAGCGGCAGTACGAATGCTGCGGTTTTTCCCGTGCCGGTCTGTGCAATGCCGATAACATCGCGTTGCTCAAGTACCGTCGGGATGACAGTGGCCTGAATGGATGTGGGGGTCGTGTAACCTTCGCCTTGAATGGCACGAAGAAGGGGTTCGGCAAGGCCGAGATCGGTAAACTGGGTCAAAAGACAACTTTCCATGTACATCAGACTGCGCCCCGTGGGGTCGCACTGATAATATCAGTATCGAATGGAAGTGACTTGCGCGAAAAAGCCGCTCGTGGGCTTCGGTCTGGCTGGCAGACCATATTACGGCGACACCCCACAAAAGGCGCAGCCGGGACGAGAATGCCGCGAACGATTGTGTCGTCCTTCACGCGCGGCTCTCGCTGCACTGCACATAACATTTGCCTGACATTCTTACAAGCGCGGTGCTGTCGTTTGACAAACCACTTGTCACCACCGAAAAACCGCGCATTCTCCGCAATGTGAAACGGAGGAGCGGTGCGGTGAAAAACACATCACGCTGGGATACACGCGGCCTGATTGCCGACGCCCTTTCGATGGAGGGTTTGTCGGTCGAAGAAAATCGCGCGATCTTTTTTGACTGGGCGTTCGGGTTGGCGGAACCAGACCGGGCATCCGAAGCGTCGCGCGACCTGCTTGCGTTGCATCGCACAACAGAGAACGCGGATCATGCGATGATCGGATTGCTTGAAGAGGCCGCTAATGGCGCCGCTGTACAGCGTGGCCGCACGGGACGGCGGCGGCGGATGAACGAATAAGCGGCAAGGGCGACGGCCATCGTCATGCAGGCTGTGGGGTCAGCCCAACCATTTCGTGAGTGAATGGGCTGCGCGTTCGACTGTTTCCGTCGAGCCGGCGAATGAGAAACGCATGGTACTTTTGCCGCGCATCGGATCGAAATCAGTTCCGGGGACTGCCGCGACCTTTGCCTCCGTCAGCATTCGACGCGAGAAGTCCATGCTGTCATTGGTCAACTGGCTGACATCGGCGTAGAGATAAAAGGCTCCGTCAGCGGGTGCAAAATCGCGAAAGCCAAGACCGGGGAGTGTTTCGAGCAATAGGGCGCGGTTGCGGCGATAGACTTCAAGATGCCCGTTCAGCTCATCTTCTGCGTCCAGTGCAGCAAGTGCGGCAATCTGTGAAATATGCGGAGGACAGATGAAATGGTTCTGGGCCAGTCGCTCAACAGTGCGCACCAATCCCGGTGGCACGACCATCCATCCAATGCGCCAGCCGGTCATGCAGTAATATTTGGAAAAACTGTTGATGACGAAAGCATCCGGCGTCAATGCAAGGGCCGAAACAGGCTTTTCACCATACCATAGCCGGTCATAGATCTCATCCGAGATCATGGCAGTACCATGGGTCTGGCAATCAGAAACAAGCGCCGCCATGTCTTCCCGTGACAGGGCTGTACCTGTGGGGTTTGCAGGGCTTGCGAAAAGCAGGCCGTCGATCTGCCCCTTCATACGTGCGGCAGCGAGCAGGGCGGGGTCTGGTTGATACCCGCTTGCCAGCGTCGCTTCCAGACGCACGGGTTCAATATCGACGGACGCGAGGATATTGCGATAGCTGGGGTACCCCGGATCAGCGAGTGCAAGGCGTGCTCCCGCATCGAACAAACTCAGGAAAGCCAGCAGGAAGCCCGCTGATGAGCCGGTCGTAACCACGATCCGTTCTGCAGAAACATCAAGGCCGTGAATGTCCGAGTACATCTGTGACAATCGCTCACGCAGGGCCGGTAGGCCAAGAGCGACAGTATAACCGAGGGAGTCGCCGTCCTGTAATGTGCGAATGACGGCTTCGCGGGCAAGGCGTGGAGCGGGCGTGCCGGGTTGCCCAACCTCAAGATGAGCAATGTTCTCACCGGAGGCATCGGCCTTGCGAGCCGCCTCCATGACGTCCATGGCGAGAAACGGGGCAACATCAGAGCGGCGCGAAGGGCGGGGGGTATAGCTTTCCATGCCAGTCTCCATGCCCGGTTAAGGCATGGCCCTCAAGTGCAAACCATCATCGCAAAAGCTGGTTTCAGCAGCCGTCATCGTGGATTTCGAGTTCAGCGAGTTCGGCTTTGAGGGAAAAGTCGAGATAATCGAGGGTGAGATCGGTCACGACGCCGTTTTCGTAGAGAATAGCCGTGAAACGAAATTCCGGTACGGAGCTTTCCGCTTTGCTGGTGTCGCCGGGGGGGAAATAGACCGAGTCGATACGCCAATGCGCGCGATCCTTGAGGTGGTCAACACCCTCAACCCCTTCGGGTGGCTTCACATCTTCCGCCTGATTGATTCGGGTCACGGCGTAGAAGACGGGTTTTTCTATATCACCGTCGAATACAGTCGCAGCATAGCGTTCTTCGCCCGCTTTTGCCGCACTCACGATGGCCCGGATATGCGCCAGGGGAGGGAGCACTTTCTCATCGAAGCTCACATCCTCGGCGGTTTTGTAATCCACCTGGGAAACTTCGTCTTCTATACTGAGATTACCGGATGCAGACTGGCCAGTCGTGCCGTTGAATTCGGTTTCCGTCGAGAAACGATAGAGTTGACCATCATTGGTTTCGTAGGCGGAAAGGCGGTAATCGGTCAGGACATTGCCGCCATCCCGGACCAGACGGACGACGAGGCGTTCGTTTAGCGTGTAACCTTCGCATACATCTTCCAGATCAAAGACATACCGTCCTTCTGCGCCCTGTATTCCAGCCGTGTCACGCGTTTCGCCCAAAGCAAGCTCATAGATTGCCCGATGACCGGGCAGTCTGAATTCATTCGCCGGGTCAGATTTTTCTTCGGCAACAGACAGGGCCGGTATCGATAAAATGCAAGGTAGTAGAAAAGGGAAAAATCTATTCATTTTCAGACTCTTTGAGATTTTTCTTCATGTTAGATTTTTAAACGTATACGTCAAGTGCGAAACCGTACGCCCTATAAGAAACTTGCTCAATCTTCTGCGTCAGTACGCAAAAATTCGTTAAGCTGGTAAAATCTTCCGTGCGCTTCGATTGCGACGAAACTAAGATCACCGACGAATGGGTCAACTATGGACGATGGGGCGGGAGAACGACATGGATGCGCAAGAGAAGACGATTGAGGAACGGTTGGTCGATCTGGGTGTTACATTGCCCGATGCACCGGCACCGGCGGCAAACTACGTTCCCTATGTCGTCTCTGGCGTGTTGGTCTTCATCTCCGGGCAGTTGCCAATGGTGAACGGGGAATGTGCGCATCGGGGTTTGCTGGGGCGTGATGTCGATCTGGATGATGGGGTTGAGGCAGCGCGCACCTGTGCGATCAACATATTGTCGCAACTCAAGGCCGCCTGTGATGGTGATCTTTCTAAAGTAGCGCGGTGTGTGAGGTTGGGCGGCTTTGTCGCGGCGACGCCTGATTTTGAGCAGCATCCGGCGGTTATCAACGGTGCTTCCGATCTTATTGCAGAGGCTCTTGGCGAAGCAGGTGCTCATGCGCGGGCGGCAGTGGGTGTCGCGTCGCTGCCCTTCGGTGTGCCGGTCGAGGTAGAAGCCGTGTTTGAGATTGTTGCAGGGTGAGGCTCCCGGCAGATTTTTGGGCGCAGCCCTTCGCGCATCGCGGATTGCACGATGTTAATGACGGGCGGCCAGAGAATGGTGTTGCCGCCTTTGATGCGGCGATTGCCGCCGGATACGCGATTGAACTGGATGTGCAGGCCTCTGCCGATGGCGAGGCGATGGTCTTTCACGATTACGAGTTGGACCGGCTGACGGGTGAGACGGGCCGCTTCGATGCACGCGGGGCCGACGTTTTGCGTGCTATATCGCTGACAGGGGGTGGCACGATCCCTGATCTGGAAACGGTATTAAGCCGGATCGACGGACGCGCAAATGTTCTGATTGAGATCAAGGACCAGTCCGGTGCTTTTGGAAAAACGGATGGTACGCTGGATCGCCGGGTTTGCGATGTTGTGCGAGCGAGTAATCATCCCGAAACCTGTGCGATTATGTCTTTCAATCCGTATTCCGTTCTTGCAGCGAAAGAATACGCGCCAGAGATTGCACGGGGTCTTGTATCCTATGATTTTGAACATCCGCATGACGCGCATGTGGATGCGCATCACAGGCGGATGCTTGCTGATCTGGATATGTTTGATGACTGCGAGGCGGATTTCGTTTCCTACGGTTCGACCGGCCTTGCTTCCCGTCCGGTGGTCGCGCTGCGTGAACGGGGAGTGCCGGTATTCTGCTGGACGATCCGTTCGGCAGAGGCATCGGAAGCGGCCCTTGCCTTGTGTGACCAGATTACATTCGAGGGGTTTTTGCCCTGAGCGGGGTCGTTGCTTGAATCCATCGTGCCGGAAGCCACTTGCCTTCCTTGAAGGAGTGCCGTGCTTTGGATAGTGAATCGCAGGTCGAGATCAGAATGCTGAACGGTATCGCCGAATGCGATGCCGCGTGCTGGGACTCTTGCGCTGCGCCGGAGGCAGCCGATGGGGGCCGCGCCCTTGACCCCTTTGCCACGCACAGGTTTCTCAGCGCATTCGAGGATAGCGGATCAGCAAGTGCTCGTGAGGGATGGGACCCCAGGCATTTGATCGCAGAGGTCGATGGCGCATTGCTTGGTGTCATGCCGCTTTATGCAAAGACGAATTCCTACGGTGAATATGTCTTCGATCACGGCTGGGCGCAGGCATTCGAGCGGGCGGGGGGATATTATTACCCCAAACTGCTTTCAGCGATCCCGTTTACTCCGGTTACGGGACAGCGATTGCTGGTGCATCCGAATGCTGACCCTGATCTGGCATCAGGTGCGTTGATCGCCGGGATGACGCAGATTGCCGTCGAGAACCGGCTTTCTTCGGTGCATGTCAATTTCTGCACCGCTGCTGAGAAAGAACGGATGGTTGCCGCCGGGTTTCTGGGGCGGAGGGGACAGCAGTTTCATTGGCAGAACCGCGATTATGCTGATTTTGATGGCTTTCTTGCGGATCTTGCATCCCGCAAACGAAAAGCAATCCGAAAGGAGCGGCGGCAGGCAAACGAGACGGTTACGGTTCATGCCTTCACAGGCGATGATATTCGCCCTGCACACTGGGAGGCATTCTGGGTTTTCTATCAGGATACCGGCGCACGAAAATGGGGGACGCCTTACCTGAAGCGCGAATTCTTTGAGATTGCGCAGGATCGGCTGCGGGACGACATATTGCTTGTGCTGGCGGAGCATGATGGGCGCTGGGTTGCCGGGGCCATGAACGTGATCGGACGCGAGGCGCTTTTTGGGCGCTATTGGGGCTGTACCGAGCATCACCCCTGTTTGCATTTCGAGTTGTGCTATTACCGCGCCATTGATTACGCCATCGAGCATGGCCTGAAGACCGTTGAGGCGGGCGCACAAGGCGAGCACAAGCTGGCACGAGGGTATGTGCCAACCGAGATGCATTCCGCACATTTCATCCCCGACCCCTCCTTCCGCGAAGCGGTGCGCCGCTACGTGGATCAGGAGGCGGAAATGGTTGGGGAAGAAATGGAGATGCTCGGCGAATTCACGCCTTTTAGAAAAGGGGAGTGAGAGTGGCGCGTTGGTTTGGCGTCACTCTCGCGTAAGCAGCCAGAACAATCAGGGTGCTGGAAAGTCAGCGTAGCAAGACGTCACGAAAACGCATCTGCTTCTGATGCCTTGCGCTTGGCCATGTAGGCTTTCAGTGCCTCGTCCTTGTCTTCGTCGAGATGTGGGGCAACGTAGTCGGCGAGTTGCTGTTTCCAGATGGCGTTGGCGCGCTGGGTGCTGTCGCGGCTGCCCTCCGCTTCCCATTGTTCATAGGAACCCTTGTGGGTGGTTGTGGGGGTGTAGAACGCGGTTTTGAAATTCGCCTGGGTATGCTCGCAACCAAGGAAGTGGCCACCGGGGCCAACTTCGCGAATCGCATCGAGACCCTGGGAATTTTCACTGAGGTCGATGCCTTTCGCGAAAGTATGCATCATGCCGAGCTGGTCGCAATCGAGAATGAATTTCTCATAGGATGCCACAAGGCCGCCCTCCAGCCATCCGGCGGAATGGAGCATGAAGTTCACTCCCCCCATGACCGCTGGCAGGATTGTCGCGTTGCTCTCATAAGCCGCTTGTGCGTCCACAGCAGGTGAACCGCACAGCGCACCACCGGAGCGGAATGGCATGTTATAGCGCCGTGCAAGCTGTGCTGCGCCATAGAGAACAAGGGCCGGTTCGGGCGTACCGAACATGGGCGCGCCGGTTTGCATGGAGGTATTCGCGGCAAATGTACCGAAGATCACTGGTGCACCGGGGCGAATGAGCTGTGTGAGAGCCGATCCGGCCATAACCTCGCAAAGAACCTGTGTCAGTGTGGCGGCCACAGTCGTCGGAGACATCGCGCCGGCGAGGATGAAGGGCGAGACAATACAAGCCTGATTATGCCGCGCATAGACATCAAGCGCGCCGAGCATGGTGCCGTCGAGGGTCATTGGTGAGTTGCAGTTGATAAGCGACGTCATCACCGTGTTGTTCTCGACGAATTCATCGCCAAACACGATCTTGGCCATATTAACCGAATCTTCCGCGCGCTCCGGGGCCGTGACCGACCCCATGAACGGTTTGTCGGAATAGCGCAGATGCGCATAGATCATGTCGAGATGACGCTTGTTTACCGCAATATCGCATGGCTCGCAGATCGTGCCGCCCGAATGATGCAGGTAAGGCGACATATAGGTGAGCTTCACGAAGTTGTTGAAGTCCTCAATGGTCGCGTAGCGGCGTCCCTTATCGAGATCAGAGACGAAGGGCGGGCCATAGACAGGCGCGAAAACGGTGGTGTTGCCACCAATATGGACGTTGCGCTCTGGATTGCGGGCGTGCTGCGTATAGCTTTGCGGAATGGTTTTCAGCAATTCGCGCAGCATCCCTTTCGGGAAACGAACCCGTTCTGTCTCGCGATCTACCTGTGCGCCCGCCTGTTCCCACAAATCAAGGGCGCGAGGGTAGTCCTTGAAACCGATTCCGATCTCTTCGAGCATCGTTTCGGCGTTACGCTCGATCAGGTCAAGCCCCGCCTCGTCCAGCACTTCGTAAGGGGGAAGAGTGCGTTCAATGGCAGGCATCTGCACGAGTTTCGGGTTGTTCCGCGCTGCGCGGCGCGCCCCGGCCCCGCCAGATCCACCACGCGAGCGACGTCCGCGTTGTTCTTCGGCCTGTCCGTGCATCGCAAAATCTCCCAAGAGCAATTCCCTTGCGCATAAAATAGGACGCATGGGCACGACGGCATGGCCCGATTTCGTCACTCGATACGGCATCCGCGACGTGGAGGGCTGGACAGTGCGGGGCAGGGGGCTTACGCGAACATCAAATGGACCGGAGACCCACCATGGCCGACCCCCACGCTGAACGTATTCTCATCATCGATTTTGGATCGCAGGTTACACAACTTATCGCGCGCCGTATCCGCGAGGCAGGTGTCTATTGTGAGATCGTACCTTTCGACAAGGCACAGGGGGCGATAACGGGCGATGACCTCAAGGGCGTGATCCTGTCAGGAGGGCCAGCCAGTGTAGGCGACGAGGGCAGCCCTCGCGCGCCGCAGGCCGTGTTCGAACTGGGCGTGCCCGTGCTTGGTATCTGTTACGGACAGATGTGTATGGTTACGCAACTGGGGGGGGAAGCCGCTGGCAGCGATGAGCGTGAGTTCGGGCGCGCTTTCGTCGAGGTAAGGAACGCTTCGCCGTTATTTGCCGGATTGGCCGCACCGGGGGAAACCGAAGAAGTCTGGATGTCCCATGGCGACCGGGTAACGGCCTTGCCGGACGGATTCGGGATTATCGGAGCCTCACCCAACGCGCCGTTTGCTGCCTTTGCGGATGAGACGCGGCGGTTCTATGGCGTGATGTTTCACCCCGAAGTCGTGCACACGCCGCGTGGAGCGATTTTGCTGACCAATTTTGTCCGAACTATCTGTGGCTGTTCAGGCCAATGGACGATGGCGGCCTATCGGGACGAGAAGATTGCCGCCATCCGCGAACAAGTGGGGCCGGAAGGCCGGGTGATTTGCGGATTGTCCGGTGGAGTTGATTCGTCGGTGGCCGCTGTGCTGATCCATGAAGCCATTGGTGAGCGGTTGACCTGTGTTTTCGTCGATACGGGGATGATGCGCGCGGGGGAAGCGGAGGAAGTGGTGACGCTGTTCCGCGACCATTACAACATTCCGCTGGTGGCGCGCGATGCGTCGGATCTGTTCATTGATGCGCTGGCCGGGATCAGCGACCCGGAGACAAAGCGCAAGACTATCGGGCGGCTGTTCATCGACGTATTCGATGAGGAAGCGACCAATGCAGGGGGGGCCGATTTCCTCGCCCAGGGCACACTCTACCCGGATGTGATCGAGAGCGTCAGTGCCACGGGTGGGCCGAGCGTGACGATCAAATCGCACCATAATGTCGGCGGATTACCTGACCGCATGAAGATGAAACTGGTCGAACCCCTGCGTGAATTATTCAAGGATGAAGTGCGGGCGCTTGGGCGCGAACTGGGCTTGCCGGATACTTTTGTCGGGCGACATCCGTTTCCGGGGCCGGGGCTGGCGATTCGGTTGCCGGGAGATATTACCCGTGAGAAACTCGATATTCTGCGGGCGGCGGACACGATCTATCTGGATGAAATCCGCAAGGCGGACCTCTATGACACGATCTGGCAGGCCTTTGCCGTGTTGCTGCCGGTCAAGACGGTCGGCGTGATGGGCGACGGGCGCACTTACGACCATGTATGCGCGCTGCGTGCTGTGACCTCTACGGATGGGATGACGGCGGATTATTTCCCGTTCCCACATGATTTTCTTGGACGGGTCGCAACGCGGATTATCAATGAGGTGAATGGGATAAACCGCGTTGTCTATGACATTACCTCCAAACCGCCGGGAACCATCGAATGGGAATGACGGCTTTCGGATAACCAGAGCCACCCGCGTGTTGATGCGGGTGGCTTTGAAAAAGGAATATCAGCCGGTCTGGAGATAGCTTTTCAGCGAATCGTCCAGTGCTTCGTTCCATGGCGTGTGGTGTGCGGGGGCCAGTGTGCCGGTGAGGGGCGATGTGTGGCCGTGGTTGCGGAACTCCATGATGCCCTTTTTCTTGTTCTTCTTCCATTCGAAGAACGCCTGATTGGCCGCTTCAACGTCGAAGCCGGGGTAATCCGTCTCGTCCATCAGTTCCTTGGTGTAGGCGCCCTGATAGCGGATTGCGCCGTAATCATCCTCGATGGCGTCTTCGCTGGCAACGCGCGCATCGACATCGGCGCGCATGGTCGCTTCATCGGGCAGGGCGATGCGCCCCATGATGACGTCGCGCGCCCACCATGCTTGTGCATCGAACATATTGAACGTGTACCACTGATCCTGCATCCCCAGATACATCAGTTTGGGGTTCGCAACGAAAGCGACGCCTTTGTAGAGGTCGGCGGTCGCAAGGCGGTTGGCGGTGCGCAGGCGCAGCGCGTCCTCCATGAAGGGGAAGTGGTGTTGATAGCCGGTGCAAAGGATGATCGCGTCGATTTCCTTGCTTGTTCCGTCGATGAAATGCGCGGTGCGGCCTTCCATCCGGTCCAGCTTTGGGACTTCCGCCCAATTGCCGGGCCAGTCATAGCCCATGGGCGCGGTGCGATGCGCGACCGTTACGGACTTGCAGCCGTATTTCCAGCATTGCGAGCCAATGTCTTCCGCCGAATAGGACGTGCCGAGGATGAGAATATCGCGGTCCTTGAACTCCAGGGCATCCCGGAAATCATGGGCGTGGAGCACGCGGCCCGGAAAACTGTCGAAGCCGGGATATTCAGGGACATTCGGGGTCGAGAAATGGCCCGAAGCGCAGATGACGTGATCGACATGATCAATGATCTCGCGGTCGCCCTGTTGGTCTTGCACGACCATGCGGAACTGGCCTTTTGCATCGTCATATTCGACGCGGCGAACGGCGTGATTGAACTTGATCCAATCGCGAACGCCCGCCTTCTTTACGCGGCCTTCGATGTAGTCAAACAGGACGGCGCGAGGCGGAAAGGATGCGATGGGTTTGCCGAAATGCTGTTCAAAGCCGTAATCAGCAAATTCCAGACCCTCTTTCGGGCCGTTGGACCAGAGGTAGCGATACATTGAGCCATGGACCGGCTCGCCGTACTCATCCAAACCCGTGCGCCAAGAGTATTTCCAGAGACCGCCCCAATCGTCCTGCTTTTCGTAACAAACGATCTCCGGTATCCCGGCTCCGGCCTCCTTTGCCGATTGAAAGGCACGAAGCTGTGCGAGGCCGGACGGTCCCGCACCGATGATGGCGATTCTCTTGGTCATGGAAGACTCCCTGTTCCCGAATGACTCTCTTGGTCGGTTGGGCGTGATCTAACCCTATCAGGAAAGGAGAGGGCAACAGAAATTCCGGCATTTCAGGGACGGGATCGCTGCATTTCCCGCAAGATGACCCCATGATAATCAATTCGCGTTTTCTCACCTCTGCGTGAGAGGCGCGGTGAATGATTGTACAGCGCGGGCGCTTGATTGAAACTTTGTGCACCAAAAGCAGGAGCCGGAAAATTATGACTAATCTGACCCGTCGTGGTGCTATCGCAGGACTTGCTGCCGCTGCCGCCATTCCAACCACACCGCTGCGCGCTCTGCCCGTTGGTGCGCCCGCCCCCGAATGGGATATTGCGGAATGGATCAACTCGCCCCCCGTCCGGTTGCAGGACATGCGTGGGCAGGTGGTCGTGATTGATTTCTTTCAGCTATGGTGTCCGGGCTGCAAGAGCTTTTCGATCCCTACTACCCTGCAATGGGAGAAGGATTTCGCGCAGGATATTGCGGAAGATCGGATGAAGATCGTCAGTATTCACACTGTCTTTGAGGGGCACGAGCACCAGAACGTGCGCCGCCTGAGAAAGTTTGTAGAGAAGACAGGCTTTGGCCATCCTGTCGGGAATGACCGACACGATATAGACGACCGGCTGCCCAATACGATGATCCTGTATGGAACGCGTGGAACACCGGAAGTGGCCATCATCGACAAGGAAGGGCGTATCGCCTATCAGCGGATCGGCTTTTTCGATGTGGAGGAAAAGGCGCAGATGCTGCGGGATTTGATGGCCGCCTGATCTCTTTCTGCTACCGCCACAAAAAACACCCCGGAAGCGATGCTTCCGGGGTGTTTTTGTAAGAATTATCAGTTTTCGTGCGGCGATGGGCCGGTCAGAAACTGTAACCGACCTTGAAGGAAAATGCGAGAGCATCCGTGTCGTCGAATGTGCTGGATGGCAGGCCCGGTAGCTGCGCACCATCAATGCCATTAAGCTTCCGATATTCGCCTGCAAACTGTAATCTCAGGCCATCTTCGTTTTGATAGACGATGCCGCCGCCGATGCTGAAACCACCATCAACCACCTTGAAGAGGCTGATTTCCTCACCACCATCTTCTTCGTAGCTGCCGGTGATGAAGCCTGAGAAGTTTTCATTGATCCTTTGTGCGACCGTCAAGCGGTAGGTGATCGTATCTTCAGTATACTCGACGACGGGACGCCCCTGAGACGCCAGAAAGTTTGGAGGCGTCAGATTCACACCACCCCAGTCAACCCAACGGATATTCGCCCGGACCAGCGTTGATGTGGTTATTGGTGCCTGCAAATCGACGTTCACGGATTGTGGGGTTTCGAGTTCGAAACGCGATGGCAAGGCAACCGGCCCCTGTGGGGTCGCGAAAATTTCTTGGGTGTCAACATCATGGGTGAATTCGGAGTTGTATGTGACCGCCGCCCGAATTTTGTATTTGGGGATTTCAGCGGCGAAACCAGCGACATACCCTAGATCAACTTCGTTCAGTTCGATCTCAAAGGTTGGTAAGGTAGTTCCCTGCACAAACGGACCCTGCAAGTCTACTGAACTGTTCTGGAGACGGGGGCCACCGTAGATGCTGAAATTTTCATTGAATTTAAAGCGCGCCACAGCCGTAAGTGTGTTTGCCTCGACATCGGCTGATGTGCCAGTGAAGACGCCCTCTTCATAGGTCGTCTCGCGAAGGAACGGGGTATCGTAGATGACCGCGCCGGAGAGGCGGTCTGTGAAGTCGGTTTTTGCACCAAGGGTGAAGAAGGTAATATCATCCGCGATATTGCCGAAAGCACCACCAAGCGGATTGGAACCCTCGGTATTCGCCGTAACGAGACCCGCACCACCTTCGATATAGTTGCCTTCCTCGAAAATGATGTTGATTGGCTGACCTGTCAGATCAAACCCGCCGGCATGTGACAGCGATGGCGCCACTATGACGGTTGTTGCGCAGAAGAACGCTCTTAGACTTCTCATTCGAATTTCTCCATTGTCACCAGCACCATGAGGGTCGCGCCCTGTCAAAGTGGCTTGGTCAATTCAGCTTCCCGTCAGCAGCGCATCGTTGTCTGTGCGCTTTGTGAATTCATGTGGACGAATCAAAAAAACCGGGCCGATGGAGAGGATCTATTGGCTATTTCATCGGCGTGAGTACACGGAACGACATTCGCCGTAGCGCCGTGAGTGGGTAAATTCTACAGTGACGTAGCGGAAACATAGGTAGTGTAAGGCGACCAAGTGCCTGTTGTGACAGTTTTGCTACATTGAGACGATTGAGGATGGGCAGATGGCCCTCTCGATGTGCCGCTGCTTTTTTGTTTCGGAACGAAAGCGAAAGCTCTAGATTGCGCGCGAAACATGGAGAGGCTGCATGGCGATCCTGCGCGACATTTTTACGTGGTGGCACGGCACGACAATCGGAACGAGGCTGTTCACGGCTCGCCATGGCGAGAAAGTGGGCAATGACGAATTCGGGAATGTTTACTATCGCAACGCCGATGATACCCGGCGCTGGGTGATTTACGAGACCGAGAGTCAGGCATCCCACGTCTCGGCCAACTGGCACGGATGGCTACATCACACATTCCGCGAGCCGCCGACAGAATTGTCGTTGCATAACTGGCCATGGCAAAAGGAACGTCTGCCTAATCTGACGGGCACCGAAGCGGCCTATCGCCCTCCGGGCAGTCTGGTGACACATGGGCAGGACGTGCCGGGTGCCGCTAAACCTTACACCCCCTGGGTACCGGAGTGACCGGTAAGGAGGAGAATTGCTGATGGCCAATAATACTGTCGAGACATTGATCGGGGCCGTTGTGCTCTGTGTGTCAGGGGGCTTCCTCTACTATGCCAGCCAAAATGCCGATTTTGGTGGAGGCGGCAGCTATCCGCTGAGTGCGCAATTCTTCAAGGCGGACGGGATTGGAACAGGGGGCGATGTGCGCGTCTCTGGTGTGAAGGTCGGGACTGTTGAGAGTGTGGCGCTGGACGAGGAGACCTTTCAGGCAAAAATCACCTTCGCGATGCGCAACGGTGTGAAATTGCCAAGTGATTCGTCGGCAAAGATCGCCAGTGACGGGTTGTTGGGGGGAGCCTATGTTTCCATCGAGCCGGGTGGATCAGAATATTTCCTCGAACCAGGCGAAGCCATCGAACACACTCAGGGATCAGTCAGCTTGCTGGATTTGATCGGCAAAGCAGTTGCCGGAACAAACTGACCATTGGTCCGCTGACCGCTATGAGGCCAATGCGCGCTTTGTATCCAATCTGGGTGCGGGCGTGCTTGAATGGCTCGCGCCGGTGGCGGGGGAGCGTATCCTAGATCTTGGCTGTGGGGATGGTGCGCTGACCCTGCGGTTGGTGGAGGCCGGGGCGGAGGTCATCGGAACTGATTTCAGTGCGGATATGGTGGCCGGAGCGATATCGCGCGGGATTGATGCGCGAATAGCCGATGGTCATGCGCTGGATTTTGCGAACGAGTTTGATGCGGTTTTCTCGAATGCTGCGCTGCATTGGATGACGCGGCCTGATGCGGTGATCGCTGGGGTTGCGCGGGCCTTGAAGCCCGGTGGACGCTTTGTTGCGGAATTTGGCGGTCAGGGGAACGTGGCCGCGATCAGGGTGGCGCTGTCCTCGGTCATCCAGCGATTGACGGGGGAGCAGGATGCGCCGGGGCGAATTTGGTATTTCCCTTCCCGTGCGGAACATTCAACGCGGTTGGAGGCAGCGGGTTTTACGGTGGATCGTATCGCCCTGATCCCGCGCCCGACTCCGATCCCTTCGGATATGGCGGGGTGGCTGGAAACACTGGCTGCGCCGGTTTTGGGCTGTGTACCTGACGCATTGCGAACGCAGGTGCGCGACGAAACGGTTGCCCTGCTGCGCCCCGCGCTTTGCGATGCAGCCGGGAACTGGACGGCGGATTACATGCGTATCCGATTTGAAGCACGGTTGGGATGATGCGTCGTATCCGGTGCGGACACTATTGATCGTGGATCATACCAATTCCAGCACTGCCTCCACATCTGCCTCCTTGTCCAGTGCGTCAAAATCAGCGCGGTGTTGAAGGGCGTTCTGCAAAAGCGTGTGATATTTTGTGCGGCTGATACCGATACCGCCCATGGAGATGAGGTGTGGTGTCGTGAACTGGGTGTCGAGAAGGCGAAAGCCACCTGCGCGTAATCGCGCGACGAGCCAGACCAGAGCGATCTTGCTGGCGTCGGGTTCGTGGGAAACCATGCTTTCACCAAAAAATGCGCCGCCTATACTGACCCCATAGAGGCCACCAATGCGGGTGGAGCCACGCCAAACCTCGACGCTATGGGCTGCCCCGCGCTCATGCAATGCGCCATAGAGATCGTGGATTGTGTCGTTGATCCATGTTTCTTCCCGCGCGGCGCAATCATGCATCATGGCGGAAAAATTGTAATTCACGCGGACATCGAAATCACCACGGCGGATTGTCTTGCGCAAACTGCGCGAGATGTGGAGGTCATCCAGGGGAATGATCCCGCGTTCGTGCGGATCGACCCAGTACAGTTCTTCGTCACTGTCTTCGCTGCCCATCGGAAAGATACCGACCGAGTAAGCCTGTAACAAAAGCTCAGGTGTCAGCGTTAGCGTCTCATCGATCATTACTCTGCCGAGGTCGTCTCGATCCAGTGTTCCAGCCAGTGTATGTCGTAATCGCCTGAGAGGAAATCCGGTTCCTCCAGCAATGCCGTGAAGAGTGGAATTGTTGTTTCAACTCCATCGATGATTGTCTCGCCCAAAGCGCGGCGAACACGGGCGATGCATTCGTCGCGATCGCGTCCATGGACGATCATTTTGCCGATCAGGCTGTCGTAATAAGGGGGGATACGATAGCCCGCATAGAGGCCGGAATCCATCCGAACCCCAAGACCACCGGGCGCGTGATAGCCGACCACAGTGCCGGGGGATGGCGTGAAAGTCTTTGGGTTCTCGGCGTTGATGCGACATTCGATGGCGTGGCCGTTGGGGATCAGGTCTTCTTGCCGGAAGGACAGGGGCAGGCCGGAAGCGACCCTGATCTGCTCACGGACTAGATCGACGCCATAGACCATCTCTGTCACGGGATGCTCGACCTGAAGGCGGGTATTCATCTCGATGAAGTAAAAACCGCCATCCTCGTACAGGAACTCAATAGTGCCAGCGCCAAGATACCCCAGTTCGCGCAGGGCGACGGCGCACCGTTCACCGATATCTGCACGTTCGGTTGGTGACAGGATGGGAGAGGGCGCTTCCTCCAGCACCTTCTGGTTCCGGCGTTGAAGTGAACAGTCGCGCTCACCAAGATGAACAACAGTGCCATGTGTGTCCGCCATGACCTGAATCTCGATATGGCGAGGCTTTCCCAGATATTTTTCAAGATATACAGCACTGTTGCCAAAGGCTGCCCCCGCTTCCGAGCGGGCGGTTGAAAGCGCGGTGGACAAGTCCTGCGCGGTTTGGGCCAGTTTCATGCCGCGACCGCCGCCGCCCGCCGTCGCCTTGACCAATACGGGAAACCCAATCTCATTCGCGATTTTCAGGGCTTCTTCGTCTGTCGTTACTTCACCTTCAGAGCCTGGTACGACCGGCACACCAAGGCGCTTCATCGCGTCCTTGGCCGTGATCTTGTCACCCATCATCGTGATGTGCTCGGCGGTGGGACCGATGAAAGTAATATCGTGCTCAGCGATGATCCGGGCGAAGGAGGCGTTTTCAGACAAAAAGCCGTAGCCGGGATGGATCGCTTGTGCGCCAGTCATTTCGGCGGCAGCGATAAGGGCCGGGACGTTCAAATAGCTGTGGGTGGCGGAAGGAGGGCCGATGCAGACGCTTTCATCCGCAAGGCGCACATGCATGGCATCGGCATCTGCCGTTGAATGAACGGCGACGGTGGCGATGCCCATCTCGCGACAGGCCCGTTGAATACGCAGGGCAATCTCGCCCCGGTTTGCGATGAGGATTTTCTCGAACATCGGCGTTATTCGATAACCATGAGGGGCATTCCGAACTCTACCGGATCGCCATCACTGACCAGCATAACGCGCAATGTGCCGTCATGGGGGGCCGGGATCTGGTTCATCGTCTTCATGGCTTCGATGATAAGGACGGTCTGGCCCTTGGTTACGGTGTCACCGATATTGACGAAGGGGGGAGCGCCGGGTTCGGGTGAAAGATAGGCCGTGCCGACCATAGGGGAGGGAACCGTCCCGGGATTGCTGGCTGGATCAGGTGGCGGTGCTGCGCTCGCGGCGGCGGGGGCCGGAGCAGCCGGGGCGGCGACAGCCAGGGGTGCAGGAGCATGAACAGCAACCGGGGTCGGGCTGGAACGGCTTAGTCGAACCAGTAACTCGTCATTTTCACCGTATTCGCGCTCAACCTCGATTTCGCCAAGATCGCTCTCCTTCAGAATCGCTGCAAGTGCGCGGATGAAGGCCACGTCTGCATCGGTCTTGTCATTGTTCATGGCATGGCCTCGTCTTGTTGGGTCGGTTATCCGGCTTCACGGTCGAGTAAATCGGCCACTGCATCGAGCGCAAGAAGATAACCACGCGAACCAAGTCCGCATATCACGCCGGTTGCGGCTTTTGAAACCCATGAATGGGAACGGAATTCTTCGCGGCGGTGGACGTTGGACAGATGGACTTCGATTATGGGGCCATCAAAAGCCAGAAGGGCATCCATTATCGCAACAGAGGTGTGCGTATAAGCGGCAGGATTGATGACTATGGCCGCCGCTTCATCACGGGCGCGATGGATCGTCTCGACAATTTCGCCTTCGTGATTGGATTGATGGAAGGCTGATGAGAGGCCGAGATTGGCGGCGCGTTCGGAACAGGCGCGCTCAACATCCGCAAGGGTCTCGGTCCCGTAAATCTCTGGCTGTCGCTTGCCGAGAAGATTAAGGTTCGGGCCGTTGAGGACAAAAACTGTAGGGGTATCGGACGGCATGGCAGGCCCGCGAAAGGTTTCAGGAAATTCACCTTACACTGATAGGAAAATTTGTAGAGTGAAAAAGACTGCGCAGCAGATGGCTGCATAGGGATTAAACTAAATTATTTCATGGAAAATAAAGTCTGGCGCGCCGGGGAGGATTCGAACCCCCGACCCCCTGATTCGTAGTCAGGTACTCTATCCAACTGAGCTACCGGCGCGCTTGAAGGCTCTGATAACGACGTCTTCCGGGCTTTACAAGCGGGAAAAACAGGACAGACGAGAATTGTCAGGATAGGGCTGTCATCCGTTCTATTACCTGGGAACCCGCCATGCCCGTCAGTGATCCTTATCGCCCCGCGCGACCCTTTGCAGAACTCGGCCCGACCTTTTCGGACCCGGTGAGCGCAGCGGAATTTCCGAAGACGGTCCTGCGATATCGCAACGACCGGGCGGCAGCCAGTGTCGGGCTGGATACCCTGACTGATGCCGAGTGGATTGACCATTTCGGTCGCTTCACACCCTTGCCGGATGGTATGGAGCAACCGCGTGCGCTGCGCTATCACGGGCACCAGTTTCGCCATTACAATCCTGATTTGGGCGATGGCCGGGGCTTTTTGTTTGCGCAGCTTCGGGCGCGAGACGGGCGATTGCTCGATCTTTCGACCAAAGGCAGCGGGCAGACGCCGTATTCTCGCGCCGGGGATGGGAGGTTGACGCTCAAGGGGGGGGTCCGTGAAGTGCTGGCCGCTGCGATGCTGGAGTCGCGCGGTGTTTCAACCTCGAAGACCTTCAGTCTGATCGAAACCGGCGAGCCATTGATTAGAGGCGATGAGCCGTCACCCACCCGGTCGGCGGTTCTGGTGCGTTTATCTCATAGCCATCTGCGGTTCGGGGTTTTTCAGCGCCATGCCTTTCATCGTGATGCAGAAGCGATCACGACGCTGATTGACCATATTGCCGAGTATTACATTCCCGATATTGCCGGGGCATCGGATCGGGCCGTGGCGTTGATGGGCCATGCTGTTCGCAATATGGCCCACCTTACCGCGCAATGGATGGCGGCTGGATTCGTGCATGGGGTGCTGAACACCGATAATGTAACGGTGATGGGTGAGAGTTTTGATTACGGTCCTTATCGCTTTCTGCCCGCTTTTGAGCCGGGGTTTACCGCTGCATATTTCGATCATTCCGGTCTTTATGCCTTCGCGCGCCAACCCGAAGCCGCATTCTGGAATTGCCGCGCCCTTGCCGCTTCACTTTCCCTGGTGACGGAGGAAGAGGGGTTGATTGATGCGCTTCGCGAATTCGAAGATGCCTATCAGAGTGCCTTGCGCATCGCGTTATTCGCGCGGCTTGGGATCAGGCCGGGGGAAGACCAGGCCGATGATCTTGAATTTGTGCGTGAGACTTATTCGGTGCTGGAGCGCACAAAACAACCATGGGAGCCGTTTTTCCATCGCTGGTTCGGAGGGCGCGCCAGTGAGGCGGATGCAGGCGAAGGGGAGGGGGATTGGGCCGCACGATTGCGGCGCTATGAACCGGTTTTTCCCACCAGGCCAGCAGGTTTATCCGGGGCTTGCGATCTGCTCTATGACGAGATCGAAGCAATTTGGGAGGCAATTGATACGCGCGATGACTGGCAGCCGCTCACGGATAAAGTGATCCAGATAGAAGCGCAACGGGTTGCATTGTTTCAAAATTAAACGAAAACTTGCGCAGAGTGTAAACTCTGGAAGGCAAGGTGCCTATGCAGGAACGGTTTTGGATGTTTTTCACTATCGTGTGTTTCGCATCGGTATTTACGCAGTCTGCCCTCGCGGGAGCCTGGACCCAACCGAAAGGCAAAGGGCTGGTCATCGCCAATGTGGCCCATAGCTCCGCCGATCAGCGATTCGACGAAGCCGGTAACAAGGTATCCGTAAGGGATTTCGAGAAAACCGAAGTGCGGGTTTACGCCGAATATGGGCTGACCGACTGGGCCACCCTCATCGCCCAACCTGAATGGCGGGCCAAGGAAACCGGGTCGGAACAGGGCGAAGAAGTGGATGGCCTTGGGCGCGTGGATGCCGGAGTGCGGGTTCGGTTATGGCAGAATGACACGTCGGTTTTTTCAGTACAGGCAAGCGGGCGAATGCCCGGCGCATCAGACAGGCTGGCCCCGGCGAATGGCGGCGATACTGATTGGGAAGCGGATGCGCGGCTTTTGTATGGGCGCGGGTTCCCGGTTTTCGGACGCCATGCTTTTACTGATTTGCAGCTTGGGTATCGGGTGCGATTTGGTGATCCGGCAGATGAACTGCGATTGGATCTGACGACAGGGATCGATGTGACGCCAAAGATCCTCGCCTTGTTTCAGAGTTTTAACAGCGTCTCTATTGGAACGGCGGAGGGGCAGTTTCTTCCCACCAGAGAGCATAAGGTATCAGCGGGTGTCGTTTATCGATTCGATGATAAATGGTCATTTCAGCTTGGGGGGTTGCTGACCGTTGGTGGGAGTAATGCGTTGGCAGAGCGCGGTGTGATCCTCGGTATCTGGCGTAGTTTCTGAGCGGATCAGCGGGTGCGCATTGCCTCGCGATACAAGTCTATCAGGCGTTCGGCCCCCGCCTCTGGAAGCAATTCGCCTTGTCGCACGGCAGTATTGATGCGGTCTGTGACGTCCTTCGGGATGGCCTGTTCAAAAACATCCTGCAAACGCGTCTCCAGGGCATTTTGCAGCCATGTTACAGCTTGTTCCTGACGCTGACGTGCGAGATAGCCCGATGCCCGCCGGGACTCTGCGAGCTGTGCGATCAGGACTGCCACCTCGGTGATGCCGTTCCCTTCGATTGCGGAAGCGGTGACAGCCTGCGGAAAGCCCTGTGTATCGCCATCGCGTCGTCGCATCAGGCGCAGGGCAGCGGCGTAGTCCGAACGGGTTCGCTGGGCCGCCGCTTTCAGATCACCATCGGCCTTGTTGACGACGATAAGGTCAGCGATCTCCATGATACCGCGTTTTACCCCCTGTAACTCGTCGCCGCCCGCCGGGGCCAGTAGCAGGAGGAAGATGTCAGTCATGCGCGATACGGCAATCTCGGATTGTCCTACCCCGACCGTCTCGACGATCACCAGATCAAAGCCCGCTGCCTCACATAGCGCGATGGTCTCGCGGGTGCGGCGTGCGACTCCGCCAAGACTGCCCCCCGATGGGGAGGGGCGGATAAAGGCCGCCGGATTTCGGGCGAGGGTGTCCATGCGGGTCTTGTCGCCAAGAATAGAACCGCCCGTGACAGTCGAAGAGGGATCGACAGCGAGAACGGCGAGGCGGTGGCCTTGTTCCGTCATCGTTGTGCCGAAGCATTCGATGAAAGTGGATTTTCCAACACCGGGCGTTCCCGACAGACCGATGCGGATACTCTGTTTCTGATGCCCCGCCAGATTGGCAAGCAGGGCTTGCGCCTTTTCGCGGTGGTCGGCCCGTGCTGATTCGACCAATGTGATCGCGCGGGCGAGGGCGCGGCGTTCGCCATTACGAACGCCTTCCGCGATCATTTCGATGTTCGAAAAAGTGTTCAACCTGTAAACCGCCATTAAGGTTTGATAGAGTTTCCTGCCTTATTATTGCTGTTGTGCGGGGTCGTCTCGCAGACGGCAACCGCTTTTCGGCACGAATCGTTTGAGAGTTGGGTTTCGAGATGATGAAGGTTCTTACGCTGGGGCTGGCCATGGCCACGGCCATGCTTACGATTCCATCACAGGCGAAAGAACCAACGCAACTGACGGCCCATTATGAATTTTTTGTCGGTGGCTTTCGCATTGCGGAAGTCGCGTTGAGTGCTTCTGCAAACGATAATAGATATGCCGCGCGTTCCAACGTTGTTACGCGTGGGGTGCTTGAAGTCCTGCTTCGTGGGCGTTCAGCGTCGCAGGCATCGGGAACGCGTGGAGCGTTTGGACAGCTCTTACCAACAGGATTCACGACCCAATACAGTTCCCGCAAGGGCGATCAAACTATTCACATAGGCTATGAAAATGCGTCGCCGACGAATGTCGTCTTTGAACCTGAGGCGACCGATTCAGATAAGCACGCTGGTATTCGTGAAAGAACAGGGTCGCTCGATCCTCTCTCGGCTGCACTGGCGGCATTGATGCCAACAACATCCACCGAACTGTGCAACCGGACGATCCCGGTTTTTGACGGCAAGCGGCGGTTTGACGTTATCTTTCTGCCGCCCGATCCGGCACGGTTTAATGAGAGTGCGCCTTCGCCTAAATGGCCAACCAAACTTACCCGTTGCCTCGGCGTCTATGAGCGCATTTCAGGCTTTGCAGATGAGGCGTCGGAAGGCGCGCGGTATTTCCCGTTCGATGTCTGGTTTGAAGACAGCGGCAACGGCGTCTTTCGTGCCGTGCGCCTTGCGGGCAGCACGAAACTGGGTTTCGCGATCGGAAATCTGCGCCTTGGCGAATAAGCAATCAGATCGGTTGACCGCTTACTTTTTCCTCCAAGCGTTCCACGCCTGATTTTGCGCCTTCCAGATGGGGGTGCACGTCGAGGGCCGCGCGATAGGCTTCAAGCGCCCCGTCTTCATTGTCGAGACTTTCCAGAATGATCCCAAGGCCCGACAGCGCCCCAAAATGCCGGGGTTGCAACCGCAATGCATTATAAAGATCGGCCAGGGCGAAGCCGTATTCTTCCTGCGCGAAATATGCTGTTGCCCGCGCGTTCCAGCCCTCGGCAAAATCCGGTGCAAAAGCGATGAGTCGCGAAAAATGTGACAGTGCCTTGTCATAATCCTTGGCTGACATGGCCTTGCGACCGCGTAGTAGCAGGAGGTCATGGGAATCACTGCCCGAACTGGACAACCGTTCGATGACTTCTTCGCTCAGGCGTTCTGCATCCCGTTTGTTTGATGCGGCCAATCTTTCGTAGAGGGTGTCGAGCGACAGGTCGGACATCTGCTCCGGGCGTTCGGTTTCGGTAGTGCCGACTTCCTCGGCCTCCTCCGTTTCCTGCGCATGGAGCGGGGCGGCAAGCAGCAATGCGGTCAAGAGGGCCGACATGGGGGCGAGGGTTCCACCGATGCGCATGGAAGGCTCCTTTTGGTCAATTCGTCGTCTGGTCACGTTGGGACAGTATGGACATCCCTGCAATGCAATGTAATGCCATTTCCGTTAATTTGCAGATGGCACAACATAGCCCGGAACCGGAGAACCGAAAATGGATGACGCACGACTGGCTCAGGCCGTTGAACTGGTACAGCAAAAAATGGACGGGCAGGACGCCTTTGGCTCCACTGTACGGTTTGATTTTGGGGATGGTAGCGCCGTTCTGCTGGATGGCAATCAAAGCCCACCCAAGGCCACAGCGGATAATGAAACCGACGCTGATTGCACGATCACAGCGGAAGAAGCGGTCTTTCAGGAATTGATCGAGGGCGAACTTGACCCTACAGCAGCCTTTATGACTGGCAAGATCAAGATTGACGGCAGTATGGGCGCAGCCATGGCCGTCGCACGCGTTCTGGCCTGATAAAGTGGTTGTGACCGCACCAGCGGACGCCCCGAAACTTTATGATACGCCCCCGGCGGGTGGCGAAGCGGTCTGGCTGAAGACTGCCGATGATATTACGTTGCGCGCTGCCTTTTGGCGCGCGGAGCGACCGGGGCGGGGAACCATTCTCCTCGCCACGGGCCGGTCGGAATTCATCGAGAAATACTATCGGGTCATCGCACAATTCCTTGCGCTGGGATTTGACGTTGCGGGTTTTGATTGGCGTGGGCAGGGAATGTCGGATCGCCTGATCGAAGATCCGTTATCGGGTCATGTGGACAGTTTCAGCAGCTATCAGCGTGATCTCGATACAATGATCGCTGAGGTGGACCGGCGCGGGTGGGGCGAAAGATTGATCCTCGTCGGGCATTCGATGGGGGGATGCGCGTTGAGCCGGCGGCTGACCTTGCCGGGCCGTGATTTTCACGCCGCGATCCTGACTGCGCCGATGTTGGGGTTGAAATTCCCAGGGTTGGTATCCCCTGTGTTGAGGGTCGTAAGCCGGATTCTGTCGCATTGGAAAACCGGAAAATGGCGTATTAGCCCCCGCCCGGTGCAGACCGCAGCAGACTGGCCCTTTGAAAATAATGTCCTGACATCCAATCGTGAGGAATTTGAGCGGTATGCCGGGCTTGTGCGCGCGAATCCGCAATTGGGTTTGGGCGGAGCCACATGGTCATGGCTGTCCGCCGCCTTCCGCGAAGTGCGGGCATTGCGGGAAATGCCGCAGAGTGCGGTGAAAGAGCCGACATTGCTGTTCTCTGCCGGTGCGGATCAGTTGGTCTCTAACGGTGCTATTGATGCCTTTGTTGCGAAAAACCCGCAGATCAGGCACATCCGCATCCCGAACAGCCGTCACGAACCGTTTATGGAAACGGAAGCAATAAAAACGGTGCTGTGGCAGGAAATCGAGGCGTTCCTGGCTCAGGTGGCTCCCCTACCTGTGGTGTGAGCCGTGATTCCCGTCTTGCAATAGGTTCACGCATCCTTTAACGCAGCCCTTGTTCCGAACCGGAGTAATGCTCCGGTCCTGACTTTTCAGGATCGCCGTCCGTCAGCGCGTTGCGCCCACGGGCGCGTTTCTGCATTGAGGAGTTGTGCATGTTCGAGGCTCTATCGGATCGTCTTGGCGGCGTTTTCGACAAGCTGACCAAGCAAGGGGCGCTGCGCGAGGAAGATATCGCGACGGCCCTGCGTGAAGTGCGGCTTGCGCTGCTTGATGCCGATGTCTCGTTGCCGGTTGCCCGTGATTTCGTTGCCCGTGTTGGCGAGAAGGCCGCAGGGCAGGCGATTACCAAATCTGTCTCGCCGGGGCAGCAGGTCGTCAAGATCGTCCATGATGAGCTGATTACGACCCTTGCAGGGGGCGACGACCCCGCGCAGATCGAGAAGAACGCCAAACTTGCGATAGATAGCCCGCCTGCGCCGGTCCTGATGGTCGGCCTTCAGGGATCGGGCAAGACGACCACGACCGCCAAGATCGCCAAGCGCCTGACCGAGCGTAACCGCAAGCGCGTGCTGATGGCCTCGCTTGATACGCGCCGTCCGGCGGCGATGGAACAACTGGCGATCCTTGGTACGCAGATCGGCGTCGATACCCTGCCCATCATGCAGGGCCAGGACCCGGTGGCCATCGCCAAGCGGGCGATGACGCAGGCGAAGATGGGCGGCTACGATGTGGTCATGCTCGATACGGCAGGTCGCCTGCATGTCGATGACGAGCTGATGTCCGAAGTCGCCGCTGTGCGCGATGCGACCGGCCCGCACGAGACGCTGTTGGTTGTGGACAGCCTGACGGGTCAGGACGCCGTCAATGTTGCCGAGAGTTTTGACGGGCGTGTCGGGATCACTGGCGTTGTTTTGACCCGGATGGATGGCGACGGGCGCGGGGGCGCGGCCCTCTCTATGCGCGCTGTGACCGGCAAACCGATCAAGCTGGTCGGTGTCGGCGAAAAGATGGACGCGCTGGAGGAATTCTACCCCGACCGCGTTGCGGGCCGCATCCTTGGGATGGGCGATATTGTTGGCCTCGTCGAAAAGGCGCAGGAGCAGGTCGAGGCCGAACAGGCCGAGCGCATGGCGAAGCGGATGATGAAAGGCCGCTTTGACTTCAATGATCTGAAGGGCCAGCTCGAACAAATGATTAATATGGGCGGCCTCGGCGGCCTGATGGGGATGCTGCCCGGCGTCGGCAAGATGCAGAAGCAGATGGATGCGGCGGGGATGGACGATTCAATTCTCAAGCGCCAGATCGCCATCATCCAGTCGATGACCAAGGAAGAGCGCAAGCGCCCTGAATTGATGGCCGCAAACCGCAAGAAGCGTATCGCGCGCGGGGCCGGGGTCGAAGTTTCCGAGATCAACAAGCTGCTCAAGATGCACCGCCAAATGGCGGATATGATGAAGAAAATGGGCAAAAAGGGCGGCATGAAGGGCATGGCCGCCGCGATGAAAGGTATGGGCATGGGCGGCGGAATGCCTCCCGGTGCGATCCCGCAGGGTGGTGCTTCACCGATGGGCGCGATGCCCGCTATGCCTCCCGGCATGAAGTTGCCGACCAATCTTGGTGGCTTGGGCCTTCCGGGTGGCGGAGGTGGCAAGAAAAAATGACTGTTGCGCCGGTCCTTGCCACTGAACGCCTTACTCTGCGCGGCTTGTCGCTGGCTGATGCTCCGGCTTTTCGTGTGTTTTTTGCGTCGGAACATTCGGCCTTTTATGGCGGGCCTGTTCATGCCGAAGAAAGCTGGCGTAAACTGTCCATGTATGCGGGGCATTGGTCTCTGCGCGGATATGGCCCTTGGGCGATGACACTGACAGCAACAGGCGAAACGGTGGGGATGATTGGACCGTGGTTCCCGGATGGTTGGCCAGAACCGGAAATCACGTATTTCCTTTTGCCGGATTACCTTGGCAAAGGCTATGCGACCGAAGCCCTCCGCGCTGTTCTCGACTGGGTTCATGCAGAGGGCTGGACGTCCGTGATGAGTGCTGTCGCTCCCGATAACCATCCTTCCATCGCCCTCGTCGAACGTTTCGGCGCGACCGATGAGGGGATGGTCAAGATTCCGCCAAACCGCGCAATGCGCGTCTACCGATACCCCCAAACGGAGGCCGCATGAGCGCCGAAACCGAACTGAACACCCGCGCGGTCTCCGCGTTGAAAGCCCTGATCGGCAAACCCGTTGGGGCGATCTATGGCCGGGAAGTCCATGCCGAACCCTTGCGCTCCTCTGCGTCGATGCCAGCCGGAGCGTTTTGGATCAGTGGGGATGTTCCCGATTTTGTCACCATCGAAACCGAATGGAAAAGCTCCAAAGGCGATCAGGATTATCACCTGCTGAAGATCAACCGCGCCGAAAAGCCGTTGGAGTTACCCTTCAATGAACGCAGTGGCGCCATTGGTCCCTGCTCCCTGATCGAGATGTCGATGCCCGGTACGATGCTGGTCTCCATCGATGTGATCGAGATGACCGCCGAACTGGATGATACGGTCATTTATGACCATGGACTGACCTTTCGTTTCGACGATGGCAGCGCGGTGAGCATCAATACCGAACACGATTCCATTCTGGGTGCACTCATTGTGCGCCCCGGCGAAGTGAAGGCACGCGAGCCTGAATTCGAAACCCTCAAAACCCGTATGACACTCAAGTAAGGACGACCTGATTATGGCAACCGTTATTCGCCTCGCCCGTGGTGGCTCCAAGAAACGCCCCTTCTATCGCATAGTTGTCGCCGACAGCCGTATGGCTCGTGATGGCCGCTTCATCGAGAAGGTTGGTACCTATAACCCGTTGCTTGCAAAGGATAATGAGCAACGCGTTCAGATGAATGTCGAGCGTATTCAGGAATGGATCGGCAAAGGCGCACAGCCGACAGATCGTGTGAACCGCTTCCTTGAAGCCGCTGGTCTCAAAGAAAAAACCGAGCGTAATAACCCAAATAAAGCCAAGCCGGGTAAGAAAGCCGAAGAACGCGTTGCTGAAAAGGCCGAAAAAGAAGAAGCCAAGCGCGCTGCTGCTGAAGAAGCCGCTAATGCACCAGCAGAAGAAGAAGCTCCCGCAGAAGAAGAGGCTCCCGCAGAAGAAGTGGCGGCTGAAGAAGCCCCTGTCGAAGAAGCAGCAAGCTGAATACATTAGCCCCGGACTTGTAAAACAGTCCGGGGTAACTGATCGGTCATCTGAAATATGCTGTTATTTCATCCTGAAGAGGGGCGAAATGATATCAATAGAGGTGTCGGAGAATATTTGATACCCATCGTGGAGTCCTTCGAATGGTTATCCTGACATGAGAAGCGCCCGTGTCTGTGTTGGCGCTATTGCCGGAGCCTTCGGGGTGCGCGGTGAAGCAAAAATCAAGAGTTTTACAGATGATCCGGCGGCGGTTGCTTCCTATGGTCCGCTTGAGACCGAAGATGCTACGCGCCGGTTCGATGTTAAGATTGTGCGTACCATCAAGGGTGGTTTTGCCGTGCGTTTGTCTGATGTGACGACACGGGAAGAAGCAGAAAGATTGAAAGGAACGCGTCTCTATATTGATCGTGCAGTATTACCAGCGCCGGATGAAGACGAATTCTATTATGCCGACCTGGTTGGCTTGCGAGTTGAAGATGTTGACGGGGCGTTTCTCGGCAAGGTCAAGGCTGTGCAGGAATTTGGTGCGGGCGACATGCTCGAATATGTTCCCGATAAGGGCGGAGAGACGGTATTAGTGCCATTTACACGCGAAACCGTGCCAGTAGTGGATGTCACTAACGGGCTGATCGTCATCAATCCCCTGATCGAGGATGAAGAGGAAATCGCCCCATGAGACTCACCATCAATATAGACTATGAACCGCAGCAGGCGCGCGGGTTTGGCGATGTGGCCGACCTGAACGAAATAGTTGTCGCTCGAATGACCAAACGCGCGCAATCCGGGATGGAAGCCATGCAGGCGATGATGCTTGCGGGCATTGATGGGAAGAAACCAGGGTGACGGAACGGCTCCGCTCCCATGGCCAACGTAATATCTCGGCAACAACCGCACCTCGCGTTTTGATGGACGAGAGTGGCGCGAAATCCGATCCGGTGTGGCGGGCCAAGGTGCTGACATTGTTTCCGGAGATGTTTCCCGGCCCCCTTGGGATCAGCCTGACGGGAAAGGCGCTGGAAAAACGTATCTGGACACTCGAAACACTGGACATTCGTGCATTTGCACATGATAAGCACCGCTCTGTGGACGATACCCCTGCCGGGGGCGGCCCCGGTATGGTGTTGCGGCCCGAAATCGTGGCTAGAGCCATAGACGCATCGCTCGAAGGTGTGCCGGAGGACCGCGATAAATGGCCGGTGATTGCGCTGAGTGCGCGGGGCAGGCCACTGACGCAGGAGCGTGTGGCGCGACTTGCGACGGCCAAGGGAGCCAGCCTGCTCTGCGGGCGGTTCGAAGGGATCGATCAACGTGTCATTGAGGCGCGTGGGGTCGAAGAAATTGGAGTAGGCGACGCCGTCTATACGGGGGGGGAAATCCCGGCGATGGCGTTGTTGGATGCGGTGGTTAGGTTGTTGCCCGGCGTACTTGGCAAGATCGAATCCACCGAAGAAGAGAGTTTTAGCGCGGGGCTGTTGGAGCATCCGCAATACACGAAACCACCCGTTTGGGAGGGCAGGGCGATACCGGAGATTCTTCTCTCCGGCCATCATGCGAAAGTTGCCGCATGGCGCCATGCCGAAGCCGAAACGGTCACAAAAGAAAGGCGTCCCGACCTCTGGCGGGCATTCCGGGAAACCCCGGAATCCGACCCGACTGAAGAATCAGAGCAATCGGATGCGAAACACGAGCCGCTGATGCGGCCAGAAGAAGGATCGACGACATGAACGTCATCGAACAGCTAGAAGAAGAACAGCGCGCCGCACTCGTTGAAAAACGTGGGGTTCCTGATTTCGCCCCCGGCGATACCCTGCGTGTCAATGTCTTTGTCCGTGAAGGTGAACGCGTTCGCGTTCAGGCATTCGAAGGCGTTTGCATCGCCCGCAGTGGCGGCGAGACCTTCAATGGCGGCTTTACCGTACGCAAGATTTCCTATGGCGAAGGCGTAGAGCGCGTATTTCCGCTTTACAGCCCGGCCATCGAGTCGATCACAGTCGTCCGCCGTGGCCGCGTTCGTCGCGCCAAGCTTTACTACCTGCGTGACCGTCGTGGTAAGTCGGCTCGTATCACCGAGAAGACGAATTACCGCCCGAAGAAGACCAAGGAATAATCTGTTCGACAGGTTGGAAGACCAAAAGCCCCGGACCTGGTGTCCGGGGCTTTTATGTCAGGGCGTGAGAGTAACAGAATCGCCTATGGAGACGTTCCCGGTTTCGCAGACATCGGCCAGCACTCCGAACAACGGTTCATCGCCCATAGTTTTTAGCGTGGGTAGTGGATTATCGCTCCGCTCGCCGGTTACAGGGTTCGCTGCCGTGGCGAGGCATCGTTCAATATTCGCGGTTACGGCGAGACGCGCAGTGTCGATGGCGAGCGTTTGACCTGTCCAGTTGAGTTCCGCCCATGGTTCGAGGTCGTCCCCATCAATCCATAGGTTGCCTCTGAAACGTCGCGGATCGAGTGGCGTGCCAACCTGTTTCGACAGATCACGCAAACTCGCCAGCGACAGGACAGACAGGGATTGATCGCCTGCATCCGTCATCGCAATTTCTGGCACTTCGGCTACAAACCATGGTCCGGGGCGTATGTTTCCCGCCATTGTGCCCGCCCATGAGGCAAGCGCTACGCGGCCCTCATCGGTGGAAAGATCATAGGAAACGCTAACGCCTTCATCCATGAGGGTGAGGGTGCGTTTGTTCGGTTCATAGTTAATCTCAGGACGGGCCAGCGCCGGAATATTGGCGATACGTAAAAAGTTTCGACATGCTGCCCATTCAGGCATAGCCGGGTCGAAGGCCGTATCCCCATGTGTGATGGCATAGGCGCGATCCGCCGGCAGTGCCTTGCCTGTCGTCAGAATTGCACTCCTCAGCGGTTCAGAACCAAGGCTCTTAACAGGATGCCGGTAGATCGCGGCCAAATGCATTGTCAGAGCTTTCCGGCGAGATAGGCGTCGAGATGTGTGATACGATCCTGTCCCCAGAACCTCTGGTCGTCAACGCAGTAGAACGGTGCGCCGAAGACACCACATTCCATCGCTTCTTTTGTCACCAGATCGAAGGCTGCATTGGCTTCTTCCAGATGCGGTTCCACTGCGGCGCGATCAATGCCTGTCTCTGATAGAATTACGTTCAGGGTAGCGCCATCGGAAATATCGCGCTCGTCTGCCCAGACCGCTTTCATTATCGCCCGCGACAAGGCGCCTGTATCGGCTCCGGCCTTTTCGGCAGCAAGGATCATCGCGGATGCGGGTTGTTGATTCACCGGCCAGTGGGCAGGTTGAAAGTTCATCGGCATATCGTTGAGTTTCGATAGGCGCTGAAGCTCCTGCATTCGATAGTCCTTGCGGGAGTCATGGCGCTGTGCCGGTGGCGTACCGCCCATGTTTGAGAACAGGGCCATGATGTCCACGGGTTTATAGGCAACGCTCGCACCATGTTGTTTTGCAACTTTTTCCATTCGATCGCTGGCTAAATAGGCGAAAGGCGACAGAACCGTAAAGTAATAATCTATATGGGCCATGGTTGTTTCTCCGGTTTCCGATGTACCGATTGGGTGGATTATACGAACCATGGTTGCCAGTATTCAGAGCGGCTTTCACTTCAGTGTGACCATAGCATTGCGCATATCATCTTTTCGTGAGGCGGCATGACGTGGTATAAATGCGGTCTATATCCCATGATGGCACACACAGAGGAGGAATCCATGAATCGCACTGTTTTCATACTTGCGGCACTCGCTTTCACAACCCCCGCCTTTGCGCAAGACTCAGGCGCGATCACGACTGATAATACGACTGTAGTTGTATCGGGTGGCGACTATACCTTTGATCTGGATGATACGTCCGGTTCCGGGGAAGTTCTTGGCGATTATGAAGAGGCCGCCCCCGGTGAAGCGAGCGGACCGGATGTCAGTTTCGATCTGTAAATAACAGCAGATCATGCCCTACAATTTGCGATAATTATGCAAAAGTAAGGCAGTAATAAAGCGATTGGCACAGCATTAAAAATTAAAGTTGTGCCATCGCGTGTAGTTTTGAAGATCAGGCAATGGCTTGGTAAAAGAAGATATTTTCGTTGTGACGGCAATATTTTACAAGATTAGCTGGAGCTATGGATCTACTTTTCGGAACGACCAATAGAATCACGATTTTGAGCATACCGCCTTTTCAATTGAAATTGTGGTAGCCATTTCTCGCGGCGAACGGACCAGAGTTCATAGGTTGGTATGAATTGATCCGGTGCATCCAGCGAGCCGAGATTCACTTCTATTTCATCTGCGCTACGTGAAAAAATAGAAGAACCGCAATCGGGACAAAAGAATCGTTCCTGATAATCCCGTACCTCCCCCTTGATCGTCACGGCGTCTTGCGGAAAAACTGCTGAAGCATGGAAAAGCGCTCCATGATGTTTTCGACAATCGAGACAATGGCATAGCCCGATCCGGTAGGGAGACCCCCTCGCCACAATCCTCACCTTGCCGCATAAGCAACCGCCGGTGAATCGCACCATGTCGCGTGTCTCCTGTTTTATCCGCTGCGCTTGGGTATCGACATTTCCGTTTGCCAAGGTTGCTTGCACTCCATTCCCCGTTCCGGCTACAGAGTGCGGCGCAGCATAGCGGGGAAGAGACAGCGGATGTTCGAAAAAATTCTGATCGCCAACCGGGGCGAAATTGCCTGTCGTGTGATGAAGACTGCACGCCGTATGGGCATTGCTACTGTCGCTGTCTATTCCGATGCCGACGCAAATGCCCCTCACGTTCAAATGGCGGATGAGGCTGTGCATATCGGGCCTGCTGTCGCGGCCGAAAGCTATCTGGTCATGGACCGCATTATCGATTCTATTCGCCAGACAGGCGCACAAGCGGTGCATCCAGGATATGGTTTTCTGTCCGAGAATGCTGTCTTCGCACAGCGATTGAAGGATGAGGGCGTTGCTTTCATCGGCCCCCCCGTTGGGGCCATTGAAGCGATGGGCGACAAGATTACCTCGAAAAAACTGGCCGACGAGGCCGGAGTGTCAACCGTGCCGGGCCATATGGGCCTGATTGATGATGCCGAGGAGGCGGTGAAGATCGCCAGCCGAGTCGGTTATCCTGTGATGATAAAAGCCAGTGCTGGGGGCGGCGGCAAGGGCATGCGTATCGCGTGGGATGACGCTGGCGCACGCGAAGGTTTTGCCCTGTCGCGTTCAGAGGCGAAATCTTCCTTCGGGGACGAGCGCATCTTTATTGAGAAATTTGTCCAGAAACCAAGGCACATCGAAATTCAGGTGCTTGGTGATACCCACGGTAATATTGTCTATCTGGGCGAGCGCGAATGTTCGATACAACGCCGTAATCAAAAGGTGATTGAAGAAGCGCCATCTCCGTTTCTGGATGCCGCTACGCGTAAGGCGATGGGCGAGCAATCTGTCGCATTGGCGCGGGCAGTTGATTATTGCTCTGCCGGAACAGTTGAGTTCATCGTCGATCCCGATCGTAACTTCTATTTTCTTGAGATGAACACCCGTCTTCAGGTTGAACACCCCGTTACCGAACTCATCACTGGTATCGATCTGGTTGAACAGATGATCCGCGTTGCGGCGGGTGAAAAACTGGAGATTACGCAAGATGATGTGGCGCTGAACGGGTGGGCCATCGAATCACGTCTGTATGCCGAAGATCCGTACCGTAATTTTCTTCCCTCTATTGGCCGCCTTACCCGCTATCGCCCTCCTGCCGAAGAAGCGCGTGGTGCTGGCATTGTGCGGAACGATACAGGCGTGGAGGAGGGCGGCGAAATTTCGATGTATTATGATCCGATGATCGCCAAACTCTGCACATGGGCGCCGGATCGCAGTGCAGCCATCGACCTGATGCAGGACGCGCTGGATGGGTTCGAGCTTGAGGGAATCGGCCATAATATACCCTTCCTGCAAGCCGTTATGAATCACCCGCGTTTTCGTTCCGGCGACATTTCCACCGCGTTCATCGAGGAAGAATACCCTGAAGGATTCGAGGGGGCGGCGCTCTCCGGGGAAGAGGTCGCTATGGCAGTCGCACTCGCTGGCCTTGCCCATGTCATTGGAGAACGCCGCAATGCGCGCATTTCCGGTACGCTCGCCAATCGGTCGCGTGTTGTAGGCGAGGATTGGGTCGCCATCGCGGATGATCCGGTTACGGGGCGTTCCACGCTGCCTGTGACAGTAAGGTCATCTGAAGCCGGATATGCCGTGTGTGTCGATAACGGTGAAACGCTGATGGTTACGACCGGGTGGACCCCTGGCAATCCGGTTATGCAAGCGACTGTCGGGGACCGTGAAATCACCCTGAAAATTGCACCTGAGGCTGATGGGATGCGCATCCGTTGGCGCGGTGCTTCCATGCGGGTTTCCGTTCGGTCGGTACATGCAGCGCAATTGGCGACCCTGATGCCTGTGAAGCTGCCGCCGGATACCTCGAAATATCTGCTCTGCCCGATGCCGGGACTGGTCGTCTCGATCATGGTTTCCGAGGGCGATGAAGTGCAGGAAGGTCAGGCTCTGGCTGTCGTTGAGGCCATGAAGATGGAGAATGTTCTCCGTGCGGAAAAGCGTGCCACGGTCGCGGCCATCAAGGCGGAACCGGGTGCTTCGCTCGCAGTAGACGAAATCATTATGGAATTTACCTGACAGCGTTTTGGTAAGATCCGGTAATTATGTCCCAATGATAATTTCCTCCCCTGACGGGGAGAAAATGCCCTCAATTCGCATCCAGCGCATGGGCCACCAGTGCAGCAGAAGATGCTATTGTTCCAGCCTCACGGTGGGTTGCACGCAGCACTACGCGCGGTGCTTTGCCTTCGTCATGTGCCTCGCGCCAACGACTCGCGCAAAGACACCAGCGATCCCCTGGTTTTAATCCTTCAAATCCAAATTCAGGCCGGGGCGTTGAGAGGTCATTACCCTTTGATTTCGAAAATTCCAGAAATTCCGCCGTCATCACCGCGCAGACAGTGTGTGAACCCATATCGTTCACATGCGCCTCGCAGCAGCCATTGCGCACGAACCCTGTCACGGGATCATGCGAGCAAGGCTCCAACGGTTCTCCCAACATATTGATTGCGGGAACCAGTCCCGGCATCCGTTCCGCCATCGTCGCTCTCCGTCATCATAATTCGTTACTGATCCGTATGCCAAAACCTGTGTTAAAGCCTTCAAACGAATCTATCTTGCCGCACGATGTTAACTGAATTGAAAGGTGCGAGGCAGAAATTGAGAGCTGCAGTGTCATACTGTATTTCAGTGGTTAGGAAGCGGGTCTCTCGTCCAATATGGCATATGGTACCCTATATCTGATTGTTGGCCCCACAGGATCGGGTAAGCAGGCTCTGATTGACGCAGTGCTTGAAACGCGCCCTGATGTCCGGCGTGCTCCGCTGATCGTTACAGCAGACCGCAGCGATAAGAATAATATCTGTGTAGTGGGGGCGATCTCACCGGATCGTTTTCTAAATCTGATGCGCCGCGAGGCTTTTGCCCTTCAATGGGATTCAGATGGTTTTCGCTATGGCCTTACCCATGATGCGACGAAGCAGCTCAGGGATGGGCAGTCGTTGATTCTGTCTTGTGATTCTTTCGTCATAGACAAGGCCCGCGAACTTTATCCGAACGTGCACACGATCTACATAACCGCACGCATGGATGTGTTGCGTCGTCGTTTGGCCTCAATGGCCTATGGTAGCGATACTGAAATCGACATGCATCTCGCTCAATCGGCTCGCCTTCGTCCACGCGATGCGCAAATGACCACGGTTGATACAAGCGATAGCATCGCAGCCGGGGCGAAAGCCCTTATGGCCGCGATACCAGCAGTTTAAGCTTTACAGCCCCAGCGACTTGTAGGTCTTGGCAACCCGTTCGATCGAGATCAGGAAAGCGGCGGTTCTCAGATCTACACCTTCGCTTTCACGGTTGTGCCAGATCTCGGCCATGCTCTGATAGGCAGTGCGCATCGTGTCATCAAGACCAGAGCGCACGAGCGATAATTCGTCGGCCCCTTGTAGCATCTTCTCGCGCTTTCCTGCGTTGAAGGTTTTTCCAGTCAATGTCTCAATCTCATCCACGAGCAGATTATTCGCCGCCTCCTGCTGTCGCCGCTGCATCCGGCCAAAGCGAATATGCGACAGGTTCTTGACCCATTCGAAGTAGGAAACAGTCACGCCGCCTGCGTTGGCATACATGTCAGGAATGATAATGCAGCCGCTTTTACGAAGGATCTCGTCTGCACCCGCCGTTACCGGCCCATTCGCGGCCTCAATGATGAGAGAGGCTTTTATTCGTGCAGCATTGCCGAGATTGATGGCACTTTCCATCGCGGCCGGGATCAGAATGTCGCAATCATGTTCGAGTATCAACTTGCCGTCTTCGACAAATTCCGCGTCTGGAAAGCCTTTAACACCGCCATTTTCGGCGATGTGATTCTTTACGGTCTCTACGTTCAGGCCATCTGTGTTGACGATGGCCCCATCCCTTTCGATGATGCCGATAATCCTGCAACCATCCTCCTCTTCGAGGAATTTCGCAGCATGATACCCCACATTGCCAAGTCCCTGTACGATGACCCGTTTGCCGTCCAGCGTACCGGAGAGGCCGCATTTGGCGACATCATCAGGGTGCCGGAAATATTCCTGAAGCGCGTATTGCACACCGCGCCCGGTCGCCTCGACACGGCCCGCTATTCCACCAAGATGGCGTGGTTTGCCAGTGACGCAGGCGCGGGCATTAATATCGTCGCTCTTGATGCGTTTATAGGCATCCGCGATCCACGCCATTTCCCGCTCGCCAGTTCCCATATCAGGGGCAGGGACGTTCTGGGCCGGGTGGATCAGGTCGCGTTTGATAAGTTCGTAGGCGAAGCGCCGGGTGATGCGCTCCAGCTCATCTTCTTCCCAGTCGGCGGGATTGATGCACAAGCCACCCTTTGAACCACCGAAAGGGACTTCGACCAGCGCGCATTTATAGGTCATCAGCGCAGCCAATGCCTCGACCTCGTTCTGATTCACGTCCATCGAATAGCGGATACCGCCCTTGACCGGCTCTGCGTGTTCGGAATGGACGGAGCGGTAGCCGGTGAATGTTTTGATTTCACCGCGTAATTTCACGCCAAAGCGAACAGTATAGGTGGAGTTTGCGACCCTGATCTTTTCTTCCATTCCCGGTGGCAGCTCTATGAGCGATGCCGCCCGTGTGAACATCATATCCACAGAATCGCGAAAACTCGGTTCCTGATAATTTGCGGCACTCATGGTAATCTCCCTAAATGCTAACGTCCCGGCTCCACCCTGCAGATGACCTAACGCTGCTGTACGATGTCCGTCAATGTAGGTCAGCGGACTTTACGGGGCTTTGCACGCATCGTTGGAGTGGCGTCGAGAGGATTTTCAGGCCACGGATGTTTTGGATACTGCCCACGCAGGTCTTTTCGTACATCTGCATAGGAGTTCGCCCAGAAACCGGGAAGATCACCTGTTACCTGAACAGGACGGCGGGCAGGGGATAAAAAGCGGATCAGGAGTGGCGCGCGCCCATCATCAATTGCGGGGTGGCGGTTTTCTCCGAACATCTCCTGAATCCTGACGTCAAGGGCGGGTGGTTCGCTGGTGTAATCTATCGGCGCAGAGCCGCCAGCCGGTGTCTTCAGGCGGGCTGGGGCCAGCCGATCAAGAGCGGCGCGCGCCTCCCATGTCAAACTGTCGTGCAGGATACGCTCCAGGGGCAGGGCCGCAAAATCCGCCTTGTTCCGTACTTTGCCCATATGCGGTGCAAGCCAATCCTCCAATGTTGCCAGCAACACCTCGTCACACCAGTCCGGCAGGGCGTCATGCCCCCGCTCGCGCAGCCAGGCGACACGGGCGCGCAGGGCTTCGGCTCCCTCCCGCCAAGGTAGCGCGGCAAGGCCAAGCTGGCGTACGCCGTCCAGAGCCGCCTCTGCGATCCGGTTTGCGGGTGCATCTTTCCATTTGTGAGAATCGAGAACCAAAGCGTTCAGTCGCCGTTCGCGCAACGCAACAACTGTATTGGTCTGCGCGTCCCATTCACAGGTATCGCGCCAGATTATGCGATCCTTAAACGCCGCTTCGATTTGGCTCAGGGTAAGGCGCGCAGCAAGGCGAATACGTGCTTCGCGCGGATTGCCATCAAGGTGAGCGATGGCCAGCCACCGCTCCTGTGCCAATGCATCACCCGCATCTGCAAAACTCGCTCCCCGGCCACCGGCCATCAGATAGCGCGGTTCATCCCCCGGTCTTCGTTGGGCGATGCGGTCTGGATAAGCAAGGGCAAGCAATGCGCCGGTCTCACGAAGGTCTGCATTGCCTTTTCCTATCCCACCCAATGCCCTGGACCCATCACGAATACGCGCAAGAGGGCCACGTTCGATTTGGCCGACACGCTCGGCGGTATATCGCTTGGGATCACGAAGCGCCTCGACTCGCAACGCAAGGTCGCATCCCGCACCGGACAAGGGATCACGCTCTTCGAGTAACGCGGCCAACGCATTGGCCAGTTTTTGTTCATTGCCCGCGCACAAGCGCATATGCGCAAGACGCGGATGCAGTGGTTCACGCGCCAGCCGCTTGCCGTGGGCCGTTATCATCCCGCCGTCATCAAGTGCCCCTAGTGCAAACAGCAGATCCCTGGCTTGTTCCACTGCTTTTGCAGGGGGCATATCCAGCCAGCGTAACGCGCCCGGATCGCGCACCCCCCAGACACCAAGCTCCAGTATCAATGGAGCAAGATCCGCATCCGCGATCTCAGGTCGCTCGAAGGGCGCAAAGCCGCCTTCCTCACCCTTGGTCCAAACCCGGTAACAGACCCCTGCCTGCGTGCGCCCTGCACGGCCCCGCCGTTGATCGGCAGCGGCGCGCGAGACGCGGCCCGTTACCAGCCGGGTCATGCCCGCCCCTGCGTCAAAGGCCGCACGGCGCGACAGGCCACCGTCCACGACGATCCGCACACCTTCGATTGTCAGGGATGTTTCCGCAATCGCTGTGGCGAGCACGACACGTCGATTATCGGGATTGGGCCGCAAGGCTGCACGTTGTCGGTCGAACGGCATCGACCCATGCAAGGGCTGGATAAGAACGCCGTCGTCCAAGCGCCCTTTCAGCATCCCCTCAACTCGCGCAATCTCTCCCACGCCGGGCAGAAAAACGAGCGCATCGCCCGGTTCTTCGTTCAGTGCCCCTGTGATTGTTGCCACGACGGCATTCTCGAAAGCATCCCGGCGCGCAGTACGACTGCGCCACGGCGTATCGAGCCATCGGGTCTCCACCGGAAACGCCCGTCCTTCAGAGCGGATAACCGGCGCATTATCCATCAATGCTGCAACCCCCGCATCATCCAGCGTTGCGGACATCACCACAAGGCGCAGGTCATCGCGCAATGCGCCTTGGGCATCAAGGCAGAGGGCAAGCCCCAGATCAGCATGAATCGACCGCTCGTGGTATTCATCGAAAATTACCGCAGCGACATCTTCAAGTGCCGGATCGCTCTGGAGCATCCGGGTCAGGATGCCTTCGGTGATGACTTCGATGCATGTATCTGGCCCAACGGCCTTTTCGCGTCGAATACGATAGCCTACGCGGCTCCCGACCTTCTCTCCCAACGTCTGTGCCATCCGTTCGGCGGCGGCGCGGGCGGCCACCCTGCGCGGTTCGAGCATCAGGATGCGCTTTCCGGCGACCCATGGTTCATTCATCAATGCCAGCGGTACTCGTGTTGTCTTCCCCGCTCCGGGAGGGGCCACCAGAACGGCGTTGACCCCCGCACATAAGTGCGCGCGAAGATCTGGCAGAACATCATTAACCGGAAGGGAAGCCATGCGTCCTTATCGGGGGCCGATGGCGAGCGTGCAAGCCTCCCTTATCCTGTAGAGGCGCCGTGTCGCGACCGGGGGAATATACCGAATGGCGGAGCGACCGTCTTTCCTGTAGCGAGGCAGCGCAGGAGAAACGCCAATGATCCGTATCGCTGACAGCCATACCTTGCCACGCTGGCAGCGCCCTGAATCGCTGCTCATTCTGATGACCATCGCGATGGCGTTGGCCTTCGACGTATGGATGGCCCTTCTGAATAACTTTGCGGTCGAGGCCGCGAACTTCGACGGCTCCGATATGGGCTGGATGCAGACAATTCGTGAAATACCCGGTTTTCTCGCTTTTGGTGCTGTCTACGTCCTGTTGTTCATGCGCGAGCAGACGTTAGCCTATATCGCGTTGTTGTTGTTGGCTGTCGGCGCGGCGGCGAC
>CALFFK010000069.1 GCA_937957975.1 uncultured Neomegalonema sp. | reverse complement strand
ATGCACAGGACGGCTTTCGACATCCGGCGCAAGGCGACGGGGATGCGCGCCAATGTGTGGAGGATTGCCTGCGAGCGGATTTCGTGAGCATGGCGCATATGACGTTCGATGGTGGCGGGGGTGGTGTCTTGAATGTGCATGATCGTTCTCCTGTCTTCGATGAGAGGAAAATGGATCATTTTGCGTTCTTTGAGAATGAGGCTGAATTGGATATCACTTTCAAGAAAATCAGAAAGATGAATCCATGCGGCTTGATGACCTCACGCTCTTCGCCCTCGCTGCACGCCACGGGTCACTCAGTGCGGCGGGGAGGGAACTCGGGCTGTCTCCAGCGGCATCGAGTGCGCGATTGACGGCACTGGAGAAGGAACTCGGGACGACTTTGATGGCGCGCAGCACCCGCTCGCTGTCGCTGACCGAGGACGGCGCGAATTTCCTGATCCACGCGAACCATGCCATCGAGGCGGTGGAGGCGGGGCGGGCGTCACTCGCGGCCAGTGATGCCGAGCCGTCGGGTATGCTGCGCGCGGCGCTGCCCGGCCCCTTCGGACGTCAGCATATCCTGCCCTTCCTGCCCGAATTTCGGGGGCGATATCCCAAGGTTTCCATAGACTTGCATCTCTCTGACCAGTTCGTGAGCCTCGTGGACGAAGGCTTTGATCTGGGCATCCGCATCGGCGTTCCCCGCGATTCCAGCCTGATCCGCACGGTCCTCGCCCCGAATCGCCGTCTTGTGGTCGCCTCGCCCGCCTTCGTGGAAATGTACGGTATGCCAGACCGCCCCGAGGATTGCGCAGGGTTGGAGGCTATCGTTCAGACAGGTTTGCATCTGTGGCATTTCACGCGAGATGGTGAGCGCGCCGAGGTGCGCGTTTCCGGCCCTATCCGGTCGAATAATGGCGGGGTTCTGCTGGATGCGGCTCTGATGGGGCTTGGCATTGCGCTGAAATCGGTCTGGGATGTGGGTGAACATCTTCGCGAAGGGCGGCTGGTAAATCTGTTGCCCGATTGGTCGAGCGAGGAAGATGGGATCATTCAGGCGGTGCGTCCGCCCGGTCCCTATACCCCGGCGAAAGTGCGGGTCTTCATCGATTTCCTGAAGGAGAAATACGGGCCACGTCCCTATTGGGAGACAGATGCGCGATAAAAAAAGAGCGACCGGTGTAGCGGTCGCTCCAGGTCGGGAGGGAACAATAGTGAACGCCGGTGATGACGACCGACACCACCACTCTGCACGCCGGAGCCGAAAGAGACTGTGATAAAGATCACTCTACCACCGAGTTAGGAAAAACGTCGCTTTCCGGCCACGGGAGGGTCGGTTGACGGCTTGTCCGTGGCCTTTGAAAGAGGCTATCCGCTCTGAAAAGCAGGGAGGATCGCATGGGTTGGTCGCCGGACGTCACCGAGGTCAAAAGCTGGAACGAGTGGGATACGCTACGCCACGTCATCGTGGGCCGTGCGGATGATTGCCACATTCCGCCACCCGAACCGGCGCTCGACGCGAAAGTGCCCGAAGATTCAGACATGCGGGGGCAATGGGGCCGGCGTCCGCAGGAGACGATTGACCGGGCCAATGAACTGCTCGACGGCTTTGCGAAGCAGCTTCAGGACCGGGGAGTGAGGGTGGATCGCCCCACGCCATTCGATTTTTCCAAACCTGCCGAGACGCCGGATTGGAAGACGGAGTCGAGTTTTGGCTGTATGCCACCGCGCGATGTGTTGTTGACGGTCGGGCATGAAATTCTCGAAGCGACGATGAGCTACCGTTGCCGCTGGTTCGAATATCTCTGCTATCGCGACCTGCTTCAGCAATATTACAATGAAGACCCGAAAATGCGGCACGAGGCAGCGCCAAAACCGCGCCTGACTGATGCCGATTACCATCCCGATTATCTGAGTGACAAGATCGGGGAAGCCAAGCGGCTGGAATGGGCGGCAGCAAAGCATTTTGTGACCACTGAGGAAGAACCGTTGTTTGACGCCGCCGATGTGCTGCGTTTCGGTCGTGATCTGGTGGTTCAGCACGGGTTTACGACGAACCTGAAAGGCATTGACTGGTTGCAGCGGCATTTCCCGGATCACCGGGTCCACACCGTCAACTTCCCCGGCGATCCTTACCCTATCCATATCGACGCGACCTTCACGCCGATCCGCCCCGGCCTGATTATGAACAACCCGCAGCGGCGCTTGCCACAGGATCAGCGGGCGATGTTCGAGCGTAATGGCTGGGAGATTGTGGATGCGGCCCAGCCCGCCCATAACGCCCCGCCACCGCTATGCTATTCCTCGACATGGTTGTCCATGAACGTGCTGGTGCTGGACCCCAAGACAGTGTGTGTTGAAAAATCAGAAGTTTATCAGGCGGATCAACTCGACAAGCTGGGGGTTGAAGTTGTGCCAGTGGACCTGCGCGATGCCTATGCCTTTGGCGGGGGGCTGCATTGCTGCACGGCGGATGTCTATCGCGATGGGGATTGCGAGGATTATTTCCCGAAGATGTAACACCGTTGCCATGTCCGTGAAAACGGGCATGGCGATCATATGGACAATGCCACTGCTCCCCCCGGCTCCCGGTGCAAACGTCCTGCGAGATCCAATTCCAGCAAAACCAGTGAAACGAAGCCGGATGATGCGCCGGAACGGCGAATAAGCTCGTCTATATCCACGGGATGAGGGCCAAGGAGGCCGAGGACCGTGTCGCGCAAGGCTGCGTCTTCGCGGGTCATTGGCGCATCCCACGGACCCTTATCACTTTCCAGAAAATGCGGCGCGTCGGGCAGGCGGGAAAGGGCTTCGAGTACATCGGCAGCATGGCGCACCAGCGTGGCGCCCTCGCGGATCAACAGGTTGCAACCGCCCGCGCGCGGGTCGAGGGGAGAGCCGGGAACAGCCATAACATCGCGCCCCTGCTCACCCGCATAGCGTGCCGTAATCAGAGAGCCGGAACGTTCGGCCCCTTCGGCCACCACGATGCCCTGTGCAAGGCCGGAGACGAGACGATTGCGACGCGGGAAATCCTGCGCGCGGCCCTGATAGCCCATGGGCCGCTCGGACAGGATCGCGCCTTTTGCACGAATGTCATCATACAGTTCTGCATTCTGGGGGGGCCAGAGGCTATCCACCCCACCCGCTAACACCGCGACAGTACCGGTCTGCAATGCTCCACGATGGGCGGCGGCATCAATGCCCCGCGCAAGACCGGAAGCGACCGTATAGCCTTTTGCGCCAAGATCACGGGCCAGTGTTTCGGTGAATTTCAGCGAAAGGGCCGAGGCATTGCGCGCCCCGACGATAGCCACGGTTTCGGCGCGCGCGATGGCCGGATCGCCCAGGCACCAGAGGAGCGGGGGAGCGGCTTCGACCAACGCCAGATTATGCGGATAATCGGCAGAGCCAAGGGCGAGCATTCTGGCCCCGGCACGCTGCGCAGCATCGTATTCCTGCGCAACCATGCCTTCATCAGCAAGGCGCAGGCGGTTTTTTCCGCCTCCACGCGCGGCAAGCTCTGGCAGGGCGGCGAGGGCCGCGCGGGCATCGGGATAACGGCGCAGGAGTTCGGCAAAGGTCACAGGGCCAACCCGTTCGGATCGGGCGAGGCGTAACCAGTCACGTTCGCCTGCCTCATCGGTGGGGGCGCGACTGGCCGGGAAGGCGGTCACTTCTTCGCGCCGAAGGAAATCCGGCTTTCCGTCCCGGCGCGCAAGCGGGCGATATTCTGATGATGGCGCTGGATGACGAGGGCGACAAGGGCGACCAGCGTGCAGGCGGCGAGCACGGGCCATGCTCCCGTCAACAGGGTTGCGATGAGGGCAATCACCGACGCGATCAGCGCAGCCAGCGAGGAATATTTCGAGACGAAGGCCACACCGAGCCAAACCACGGCAAAGACGAGAAACGCCATCCAGTCGAGGGCCAGCAGCGCGCCAAGAAAGGTCGCAACGCCCTTACCGCCCTTGAAACCCAGCCAGACCGGGAAGCAATGGCCCAGCACTGCACCAAGACCGGCCACCGCCGCCGCCTCTGGTCCCCATCTCCACGCGATCCAGACGGGCACTGCGCCCTTGAGGGCATCGAGCAAAAGGGTCAGGAACGCCGCCGCCTTGTTGCCAGTGCGCAAAACATTGGTTGCACCGATATTGCCGGAGCCGACCTGTCGTAGATCACCCAACCCGAAGACACGCGCCAACAGCACGCCAAAGGGAATCGAGCCGATCAGGTAGCCGCCGATGAGGGCGAGGAAAAGTGTCATGGCCGGGTCTCGCTGCTGTTGGTTGTGCCACAACCGTGCCAGCCGGGCATAAGCGCCGTCAACCGAAGACGCGTTTGCCGCCAACCCATGTGCCGAGGGTTTTGCCCTGTACCAGCCGCTCGTGAAAGGGCGAGTTCTTCGATTTGGAGAGCAGTGCCTTTCGGTCGATTTTCCACGGGGCATTAAGGTCGAACAGGACGAGATCGGCCAATGCGCCTTTGGCCAATGACCCCGCGTTCAACCCGGCAAGGCGCGCGGGGGCGAGGGACAGGCGCTCAAACAGGGCGGGCAGGGACAGCCCCGCGCGGTGGTGGAGGCCGAGAGAAACGGGGAGCATGGTTTCCAGCCCGACACCACCCGCAGAGGCTTGCGCAAAGGGAAGGCGTTTGGATTCCTCATCCCATGGGCGGTGGGCGGAAACGATGGCGTCGATCAGGCCATCGCGCAGGCCGTCTTCCATTGCCTCGCGGTCGTCTTCATGGCGTAGCGGCGGGGAGACTTTTGAGAAGGTGCGGAAATCGGCAATATCCAGCTCGTTCATCGCCAGATGCGGCACGGCGATAGAGCAGGTGACATCCAGCCCGCTGTCGCGCGCCCGGCGCAGGATGGCGAGGCTTTCAGCGGTAGAGATGCAGCTTGCGTGATAGCGTGCGCCGGTCAGCGCCGCGATGCGAATATCGCGGGTCAGCATGATCGCTTCGGCTTCGACGGGCACTGTGGGCAGACCGCGGAGGGTCGCGAATAACCCTTCGGTCGCGCAGCCCAATGCCGAGAAATGCGGTTCCTGCGGGAAATGACAGACAAGAGCATCGACCGAGCGCGCATATTCAAGGCAACGGCGGAAGACCACCGGATCGGCCACCGCCCGCTCGCCATCAGAAAAGGCCACGGCCCCCGCATCAAGCAAAAAGCGGTATTCTGTCATCTCGCGGCCCTCGCCCCCCTTGGTCAGTGTGGCTTTTGGCAAGACGCGAACGGCGCAGACCTCCTGCGCGCGGCGGGTAACGAATTCAAGAACGGCGGGGTCGTCGATGGGTGGATCGGTGTCAGGCTGGGTGACAATCGTGGTCACGCCCCCCTTTGCCGCTGCCTGTCCGCCGGATTTGAAGCTCTCGCGATGCCTCGCACCCGGTTCGCCGATGGTGGTGTTGAAATCCACGAGGCCGGGGGCAAGAACATGACCTCCACAATCAATGACGGTCGCGTCTTCCGGGATGCCCTGCCCCTGCCCGCGATCTACTATGTGATCATCGCGCACCAGCAGGTCGCCGGGGGCATCGGTGCCGGTCGCGGGGTCGATCAGGCGGGCATTGCTGAAGAGTATGGTCGTCATGCCGCCACTCCCATCCCCTCGGCCAGCAACTCCAGCACGGCCATGCGCACGGCGACACCCATTTCGACCTGTTCCTGAATGACGGAACGGTTGATGTCGTCGGCCAGATCGCTGTCGATTTCGACGCCGCGATTCATGGGGCCGGGATGCATGACGATGACGTCTTCGGCTGCCGCCGAGAGTTTTTCCTCGTCCAGCCCATAGCGGTGGAAATATTCGCGATGGGAGGGAATGAACCCCCCCGCCATGCGCTCCTGTTGCAGGCGTAGCATCATCACGACGTCGCAGCCCTCCAGTCCTTTACGCATGTCGTGAAAAACCTCCGCGCCCAATCGGTCGATCCCGGCGGGGCAGAGGGTCGGCGGGGCGATGACGCGGACCCGGTTTTCCATTTTATTCAGTAGGTGGATGTTGGAACGCGCGACCCGGCTATGCAGAATATCGCCGCAAATGGCGATGTTGAGGCGGTGCAACCGGCCTTTGCGGCGGCGAATGGTAAGGGCATCAAGCAAGGCTTGTGTTGGGTGTTCGCGCCGACCATCGCCTGCGTTGATGACGGCGCAATTGACCTTCTGGGCCAGCAGGTTAACGGCCCCGGATTGGTCATGCCGGACGACGAGAATATCAGGGTGCATGGCGTTGAGGGTCATCGCCGTGTCGATCAGCGTCTCGCCCTTGTTTACGGAGGATTTGCTAACCGCCATGTTCATCACATCGGCCCCCAGGCGCTTTCCGGCCAACTCAAAGCTGGCCAGCGTGCGGGTCGAGGATTCGAAGAACATATTGATCTGGGTCAGGCCTTTCAGCACGTCGCGCTTTTTGCGGGCGGCGCGGTTGAGAACCACGGCATCGTCGGCCCGGTCGAGAATCATACGAATGTCATCCGGCGAAAGCTCTTCAATGCCGAGGAGATGCCGGTGGGGAAAGGGGAGGCACTGTGTCATGCGGGGTAGTATACCCTGATCGTGCGTATGCGCATCGGCAAACTGAGTATGTGAAGATGATAATCTTGGGTTTGACGAAACGGTTAACGGCGCGTATCGCAGAGCTATGTTTCTGGCTTGGATCATCGCGCTCGTCGTACCGGCTCTCGCTGTCCTTGGATGGCCGTGGCTTATGACGCAACAAAACCCCGCCTTCACCGGATCGTTCGATGATCCGATGTTGTTGCTGGTGCAGTTCTTTCTTGCCGCCGCACCGCTGGTCGCGCTGGCCATCTTCGCATTGGCTAATCGGGCCGTGAAGGGGGCGGTTCGGACGGCTGCGATGATTGCGGGGGTTTTGACGCTTGGTATCTGGGGCTGGTATCACGCAGGAGGGATTGGCTTGCCCGCAGAAGCAAGCGGGCTTGTGCTGCTGGCCAGCCCGGTCGCCATCGGCGTGTTTTCCGTTTTTGTCTATTGGATAACAGCGCGCAGAAGCCTGTCATAAAATCTGGCGGATCAACGATCCGCCAGATTTGCGCGGGCCTCCCGGTTATCTTGTTCAAATGTCGAGATAAGTTGATCCACAAACAAAATCCGGTGGTTTCGTTTCATCAGAAACAATCCACTAGAGTAATCGGCGATCAGGTTGAGCCAAAGAGTGTCAGGAAATGCGCGGCTCCTGGCGCAATTCCTGACCCATCTTGATCGCCGAATACTTTAGCGTTGGGCGAGGGTAGCGACATACTCCGCAAGCCACGCATCATCGAGGCCAAGTTGGTAAGCCTTGGTCAGGTCGCCTTGTGCCTGTGCTTGACGCCCATCATCATACAGAATGCGTCCCCGGCGATACCAGGCGAAGGAATAGGCCGGATCAATCTCGATAGCGCGGGTCAGATCCTGATAGGCTGAGTTCAGATCACCGCGCGCCTGTTGCGCCCGTGAGCGGCTGACATAGGCCTCGGCATCCTCTGGCGACAGGGCAACGACGCGATCGAGATCACGTACAGCTGATGCGGGATCGTTCAGCCGCATATAGGCAATTGCGCGATTGAACCATGCATTCGCATCTTTGGGGTCGATCTGTATTGCCTGGCCATAGGCTTGCGCCGCCTCCAGATCACGCGACAACTGGATGAGAGCCGCGCCCTTGCCGATCATTGACTGGGTATCATTCGGTTTCAGCAAAAGCGCGCGGTCGTAATCCTGCACTGCTTGTGAAGGGTTGCCCATACGAACATGGGTATTCGCGCGGTTCGCATAGATTGTGGATAAGCGCGGGTCGAGTTGGGCGGCCAGGCCGTAATCGCGCAGGGCCAGCGTATATTGCTCGCGTTCAAAGAAGGCGACGCCGCGATTGAGAAAAGCGCGGGCCTCCTGACCCGGTGTCATCTTTCCGCTTTTGATCGCCGCAGTACAGTGAACGATTAACTGCTCAATAGTTGCACCTTCGGCCTGACACTGCTTGATGTGTGTCGAAACCTGCGCCGACGCTGCGCCGGTCGAGAGGGCGAAAGCCGCCACTGCAAGCCATGTTCTCATTACCATATACTCCCGGAAAGCCGATTCGGCCTCTGTTCGTTCTTCTATTACCATCGGCGTGGCGGAATTACGACCTTGCAGGAATGACGCGGTGGTAAACCCTGCGCGATTTGCGCTGTAATCAAGCCGGGGATCAGCCCAGTGTATTCGACGGTGATCCCGCTGCAAAATCCTCAATATGGGCGATAACCTGTCGCCAGACTTCTTTCATCGCCTCGTCGCTGGCCCATGCCGTATGCGGGGTAACGATTACGTTGGGGCGCTCCAGCACCGTGAGCAGCGGATTCTCCGGCACGGGTGGTTCCCTGGTCAGCACATCAAAGCCAATCCCGGCGATCAGTCCCCGGTTGAGGGCATCGACCAAAGCCGCCTCGTCCACCAGCCCTCCACGCGACGTGTTCACGAGGATGGGTTTTTGTTTCATCGCCTCGAATTCCGGTGTCGAGATCATGTGTTTTGTCGCAGGCATCAGGGGGGCGTGCAGCGAAATTACATCCGAGGTTTCGATCACCTCGTCCCATGGCGTATAGAGCGGGCCGAGACCAGACACGCCTTTATGGGCTGCGAAGACCGGTTCCATGCCGAAGGCCGCTCCGATGCGCGCGACCGCTGCACCAATGACACCCTCTCCGATAATGCCGAGGCGTGATCCGGCCAGATCCTTGATCGGGTGGTTGAAGAAGCAGAACTGTCCCGACTTCTCCCACTCACCATCAATCACGTCCTGCCGGAACCCGATGATCGACCGGCGCAGGGCAAGGATCAGGGCAAAGGCGTGCTCAGGCACCGTATTGATCGCATAGCCCCGCACGTTCGAGACGATCACATCCCGCGCGGTACAGGCGTTCACATCCACCACGTCATATCCGGTTGCGGCAATCGAAATCATTTTCAGATTTGGTGCAGCGGCCAGTTGTTCGGAGCGGATCGGAGCCTTGTTGGTAATGATGATATCCGCATCGGCAATACGTTCCGACACCTGCTCCGGGGCTGTCTTGCCATATTCGATCCATTCATGGTCGAAGACAGGGCGGATGATTTCCACGCTGGGGCCGATGGTATCACGGTCGAGAAAAACGATTTTCATCATGGAA
>CALFFK010000068.1 GCA_937957975.1 uncultured Neomegalonema sp. | reverse complement strand
TCGTGAAGCTGGTCTTCAGGCGGGCCGGAGATGCGGTTGACCTTGCGTCCACGCTGTACAGGCTCGCGCGCGGCGATCTCGTCATGCCAGCGGATCACATGCGTATAGGACTGCACATCAAGAAATTCGGCTGCATTATAGAGCTTGCCGCTCGTCAGTACCCCGTACCATGGCCAGATCGCCATATCGGCGATGGTATAGTCATCCCCCACCATATAGCGGTTTTCCGCCAGATGCTTGTCCAGCACATCCATCTGGCGCTTTGTTTCCATTGTAAAGCGGTCGATAGGGTACTGGAATTTTTCCGGTGCATAAGCATAGAAATGGCCGAAGCCGCCACCCAGATATGGCGCGCTGCCCATTTGCCAGAACAGCCATGACAGGCACTCGGCCCGCCCTGCGCCGCTTTCAGGGAGGAACGCTCCAAATTTTTCGGCCAGATACATCAGGATCGCGCCGGATTCGAATACGCGGGTCGGCGGGGTCGTGCTGCGGTCAAGCAGGGCGGGGATTTTCGAGTTGGGATTGATTGCGACGAAATCACTGCCAAACTGATCGCCTTTACGAATATCAATCACATAGGCATCGTATTCTGCACCCTTGTGACCGGCGGCCAGCAGTTCCTCCAGCATTACCGTGACCTTCACTCCGTTGGGCGTGGCCAGCGAATGAAGTTGCAGCGGATGCTTGCCGACAGGCAGCGTTTGATCGTGGGTGGCTCCGGCGGTGGGCCGGTTCGTGCTGGCGAACTCCCCGCCATTCTCCTGATCCCAGGTCCAGACTTTCGGCGGTACATATTCGCTCATAGGATACTCTCGCGTTATTGATGTTATTCCCGGTAAAGCGGGAGGCCAGTGGATATTCACCCAAATATCCCGTTTCACGGGCAGGGCAAAATAAACCTTTGGCCGGGGCCGGTGGTGACGTCAGGTCGGCCTGACCGTGTGTTGCCTTACTCGCCTTCCGTCGTTGAACCTTCCAGCAAGGCGAGCATGGTGTGGATGGCAATGGCCGCCTTTGCCAGAGCAGCGTCATCGCGGGAGCGGGCAACGATGGTGACGCCCCAGCCGCCCCCCTCTTTCAGTCTTGGATACGAGCCGATGGAAACATCCGGGTGGGCTGCTGATACATCGGTCAAAGGCCCGCCTAATACACCTTCGGGATAGGGACAGGGGATGGAGATGTCTTTCATAATTTCGCCAGTGCCGATCATGGTGCGAACATGGTCGAGCATGGCGGCGAACACCTGTGGCACACCCGCCATAACGAAGACGTTTTCCAGCCGAAAACCCGGTGCGCCGCTGACGGGGTTGTCGATCAGGGTCGCCCCGTCAGGGATGCGGGCCATGCGCAGGCGGGCATCGGTGAGGTCTGCGCCCTCGCCATAGCGGCCCACAAGGATCGCGCGGGCGTCATCGCGGATGCTGATGGGGGTCTGCATGGCGGCGGCAACGGCTTCGGCGGTAATGTCGTCATGGGTTGGGCCGATGCCCCCTGATGTGAAGACATAGGTGTAACGGCTGCGCAAGGCGTTGACCGTCGCGATAATCTCGGCCTCATCGTCACGGATCGCGCGGGCTTCGCAGAGATCGATCCCGGCCTCACCCAGCATCCTTGCAACGACCTGCGTATTCGCATCCCGTGTGCGCCCGGAGAGGACTTCATCACCAATGACGATCATGGCGGCGGTCAGGCTGTTGGTCATGGGGGGCAGTTCCTCGGAATGGCTCGCGAAAGGGCAATGATATCTTGTTCGCGCCTTACGTCGAGCATGTCACTCCGGCGAAAGCCGGAGGCCATTCTTCAGGTCGCCCGGTTTTGCTCCAGCCGTTTGTCCACCATGGCGACGGTGGCGTCGATGGTGGGATGTTCGGCACCGAGGGCACGACCTATCTGTTGCACAAGGCGATCAACGCGCTCGATGGTTCCCGACCCTGACTCGATTGCGCGGGCGGCGGAGGAGGGTTTGAGCAACCCTTCAGCGGCCTTGGCATATTTGGCATACGGGACCATCTCGTCGGGGGCTGCACCCAGCTTTTGCGCGATATTGTCCACAAACGCATAGATTTCTTCCGACAGGGCGGCATCGGAATGCACGGCGTCGCGGATCGCCTGTGGCGCGGCATCAGTGATGCAGCGGTAATTGCCAGTCAGCAACATGCTCCACTTGGCCAGCGGCACAAACAGGCTATCGAAAACGCGCAGCTTGACCGGCACGTCATGGCCGTCAAGGCGCACGGCGTCGATGTCACGCTCCAGCGTTTCGAGGATGGTATTATGGGCGGCAGATTCGAATTTCGCCGCCTTGAAGTTGGTGGGCAGTCCGACATGCAGGACATTCGCGCCTTCTTCGGGCGGGCGGAAAGCTTGCGGGTCGGGCGAGCAGAGAGTGACAGTGCCGGGATCGAAGGCATCCCAGACACGGGGGTCGGTCCATGCGCTTTCGATAGCGGTCGTATCAAGACCGGGGATACGGCGCAGATAGGACAGTGGCGGCATGTTCATAATCGAAAGGCAGGGCAGGCCCGCCGCCGCGATCTGGCCAAGCAAGCCGCGCAGGGAGGCATGGCCATATTGCGGCTCCTGCATCGCAAGGCAGACGAGATCGTATTCGGCAGGATCAACCATTTCGGGCGTTTTGGCGTCGAGTTTGCCGGGATGGTCCCCTGACCGGATGGACCGATGCGCGTCCTCGCCCTTGAGCTTGATTCGCACTTCAGTGCCTTCACCATTGATAAGCGCCGCTGTCGCCTCCCGGCACACCAGCGTCACATCATGCCCTGCCATCAGGCACTTGGTCCCCAGAAGCGACCCATAGGACGCCCCAAGGACGAGAATCTTGTACGACATGAAAGTGCTCCAATGGGCTAAAATTTTTGCGATTGTTACTTTGGTTGTTTCGGAGTGTCACCCTGCAAAAGTGACGTTCTCAAAAAAAATTCGCCCCAAGACGGGGCGCGGTGAACGGCAAGGGCGTGTGCAATCAAACCGGACTTCGGGTTAAATGTTTGGAGGTGCTCGAAAATGTCTGAAACACCCCTGACATCACCTATTGCACTGCCGCAAATCCATGCCACAACCCCTCCATGGATTCGCGCATTCTTCTGACATGGGCGGGGTGGCTCCTCCTCGCCCTGATCGTCCTTTATATTCTCGTCGGGATCGGGTTTCGGCTCGTGGAGACGAGGTTGCTCTATCATCCGACGGATACGCCAATGGCTGAATGTCCGCTGCCGCAGGGAGTAGAGTTGGTCAATCTCGGCGGAGAGCGGGCGTTCTTTACGCCCACGGGTTCTGACACCCTCGTCGTGTTCTATCATGGAAACGGAAGCCGGGCCTGTAACTGGCGATACCTGGGGGTGAACCATCTGGGGCCACTGGGGATGGATACGCTGGTGGTGGAATATCCAGGCTATGCGGATGATCCGCGCACTCCCTCGAAAGACGGGTTGTTGGGAGTGGCGGAGGCGGCGCGGGACTGGGGCCGTGCGCGATATGATAGGGTAATTGCGTTCGGAAATTCCATCGGTACGGCTCCGGCAGCGCATCATGCGGTGAACGGGGGCGCAGATAAACTGATCCTCTTTGCGCCGTTCGATTCGATGTATGCACTACTGTGGGGCAAGGGGTTCATCTATCCGCGTTGGGCCTTGGCAAATGATTATGATCTCGTGGGTGATCTGGCGGCGGGTGCGCCCCCAACTGTAATCGTGCATGGCACAGAGGATACGCTGATCCTGGAGGCACATAGTCGCAAACTGGCAGAGGCGCTGAAGGCGCAAGGTGTGCCGGTTACGCGCATCCTGCGGCCCGGATTGGGACATAATGGGTTGTTTGATGACGGATTTTTCAATCCGTTCCTTGCGGAGCATGTGGGCCAATGAAGATGCCAACCCCCCTGCATCGTGGTCGGCTGGTACGTCGGTACAAGCGGTTCCTCGCGGATATTGTGCTGGATGATGGCCGCGAGATCACCGCACATTGCCCGAACCCCGGCTCGATGATGGGGTTGAAGGACGCGGGGATGGTGGTCTGGGTTTCCCCGGCGGCAAACCCGAAGGCCAAGCTGGGCTGGCGATGGGATTTCGCGCGGCGGGCGGATGGCGTGCTGGCGGGGATTGATACGAACGCGCCGAACCGGTTGGTCAGGGAGGCTTTGGCGGCGGGGCAGATTGCGGAAGTCGCAGACTATCCCGATATGCGCCCGGAAGTGCGCTATCGCGAGGGAAGCCGGGTGGATTTTTTGCTGTCAGGGGCTGGCTTGCCTGATTGCTGGCTGGAAGTGAAGAACGTGCATTTGATGCGGGAGCCGGGTTTGGTGGAATTCCCGGATTCTGTCACCGCGCGGGGGGCCAAACATATGGGTGATCTGGCCGCAATGAAAGCGGAGGGCGCGCGGGCGATGGTGCTGTTTTGCGTGCAGATGACGGGGGCGGAACGTATGGCGCTGGCCGCTGATCTTGACGCCGCCTACGCGCAGGCTTTTGCGCAAGCGCGGGCGGCGGGGGTGGAGGCCATGGCCTATGCCTGCCGGATTGATGACCCGGATGCAACAGGGGCCGAGGTCGTGCTGGAGCGGCGCATACCGCTCGTCAATGCCTGATTTCAGGCGGTTCTGCGTCGGAAACCAAGACGGGCAAGCAGGCCGGGGCGGGGCGGGGCTGGGCGCAGGGTGGTCAGAGTGATGGCCTTGCCGCGTGCATGCATGGGGTGGCAGTTATAACTGGCGCTTCGGCCTACACGTTTGTGCCGTAACTCTTTCGCCAATGCCTGCATGGTACGGGCGCAATCCACCACAGGCAATGTCCATTCAATAGTGGGCCAACCACGTTCGCGTATCATGGCAAACCCTTCGCCACGTTCGAGCCGGGGATCATCGCGGGAAGCAATCAGTTCAATCTGGCCGGGACGAGTGGGGTCGGAGAGACAAGTGATAAATTCAGACATGGGAGCCTCATTCGATAGGAGTTGCCCATGACAAAGCAGGTTTTGGGCCAATCTATCCTTCAAGAAGCCCTTTTAACCGATAAAGTGCTTCATGGGCCTCGCGCGGGGTGAGGGCATCGGGGTCGATGGCGACCAAGGCGTCGGTCAGGGGTGAGGTGGCAGGGCCGGTTTCGGCTTCGGTGATGACGGCGGCAAATAGCGGAAGATCATCCACAATGGCACGGATTCGGGTTTCGCCGCCCTTGGCGTCACCTTTCTCCAGCCGTTGCAGTACGTCGCGTGCGCGCTCGATTACGGCGGGAGGCAGACCCGCTTTTCGCGCGACCTGCACACCGTAGGAGCGGGTGGCTGCACCGGGTTCGACCTCGTGCAGAAAGACGATATCGCCGTCCCATTCCGCGACTTTCATTGCGGCATTTCGGGCCGCGTCGAGCCTTGCGGCCAATTCGGTCAGCTCATGGTAATGGGTGGCAAAAAGACCCCGGCAGCGATTGACGTCATGCAAATGCTCAAGGACAGCCCAGGCGATGGAGAGGCCGTCAAAAGTGGCTGTGCCGCGCCCGATTTCATCCAGAATGACCAGCGAGCGGGGGGTTGAGCGGTTCAGGATCGCCGCTGTTTCGACCATTTCGACCATGAAAGTGGAGCGGCCACGAGCAAGATCATCACTTGCACCTACGCGGCTGAACAGACGGTCGATGGCTCCGATATGGGCCTGTCGCGCAGGTACATAGCTGCCGGATTGGGCGAGGACTGCAAGTAACGCATTCTGGCGCAGGAAAGTGGATTTACCGGCCATATTGGGGCCGGTGAGCATCCAGAGGCGGTCGGTCCCCAGATCGCAATCATTGGCGACAAAAGCTTCCGCGTCTTTTGTAAGGGCGGCTTCGACCACGGGATGGCGGCCTGCTTCGATATGGAACGCATCCGATGTATCGACGCGGGGGCGGGTCCAGCCTTCGGTGGCGGCAAGGGCGCCCAGAGCGGCGGCGACGTCGAGAGTGGCCAGCGCGCGGGCCGTCTCTGAAATTGTATCGGCGCTGGCGAGGGCCGTCTCGCGCAGGGTCTCGAAGATCGCCAGTTCCCGCTCCAGTGATTGCGATGCGGCCTGTGCGATGCGGGTGTCGAGATCAGCGAGTTCGGTGGTGGTAAAGCGCATGGCGTTGGCCATGGTCTGCCGGTGGATAAAGTGTTCGTTTTTGGTCAATGCCTCGCCATGGGCGGCGGGGGTCTCAATGAAATAGCCAAGGACACCGTTGAATTTGACCTTGAGGGCGGTGATCTTCGTTTCGGCTTTCAACCGCGCTTCCAGGTCGCGGATGACAAGGCGGCTGTCATCGCGAAGGGAGCGGGTGCGGTCGAGGTCAGGGTCATGGTTTTCAGCGACGAAATTACCGTCACGGGCCAGCAGGGGTGGTTCGGAAACAAGGGCGGCGCGAAGGGTTTCGATCAGGGCATCATGGCCGATCAGCGCGGCCTCGGCCCTTGCCACGGCGGCGGGTGCGTCAAGCAGGGATTCAAGGCGGACCGCGATGGCCGTGGCGGCGTTCAGCCCATCGCGCAGGGCGGCCAGATCACGCGGGCCGCCTCTGCCGAGAGAAAGACGCGACAGGGCGCGGGCAATATCAGGGGCGGCCTTGAGCATTGCGCGCAGGTCTTCGGTCAGCGCGGCATCGGTTTCGAAGAGGGCAACGGCATCCAGACGGTTTGCGATGCGGGCCGGGTCGGTGAGCGGCGCAGCGAGACGTGCGGCGAGGAGGCGTGCGCCTCCCCCTGTCACCGTGCGATCAATGGTGTCGAGCAACGAGCCAGAGCGTCCCCCATCAAGCTTTTCGGTCAATTCGAGATTGCGCCGGGTGGCGGCATCAATCTGCATAACCGCGTCGGCGGCTTCGGCCACAGGGGGGCGCAGATGCGGAAGTGCGCCCTTCTGGGTGATGGCGATATAATCGACCAGCGCGCCCAGCGCGCTGAGTTGGGCACGGGAAAACGCGCCAAACCCCTCCAGCGATGTGACCTTGTAGAGATCATGCAGGCGTTTGGTGGCCGAGGTAGAATCGAAGCTGGCCGTGCCAAGGGGAGTGACGCGGGCAACCTCCTCCAGCAAGGGCAGGGTATCGGTGCCATCCGCGATCCATGCTTCGAATGCCTTTTCGGAGACGAGAATCTCGGAAGGTGACAGCCGCGCCAGATCGGCCCCCAGCGTATCGGGGGTCGTGGGGGCAACGGCGACTTCGCCGGTCGAGATGTCCACGCGGGCCAGCGCGCTTTCGGCCCCATGGGCATACGCGACGAGGTGGTTGGCCGTGCGGGCATCAAGCAGCGTATCTTCAGTCAGGGTACCGGGAGTAACAAGGCGCACCACATCGCGGTGGACGACCGATTTTGAGCCGCGTTTGCGGGCCTCGGCGGGGCTTTCCATCTGCTCGCAGATCGCGATGGAAAGGCCGGTTTTCGTGAGCCGCGCGAGATAGCCTTCGGCGGCATGAACCGGCACGCCGCACATGGGAATGTCTTCGCCCAGATGCTTGCCGCGTTTGGTGAGGGCAATGTCGAGGGCGGCGGCGGCGGTAACGGCATCCTCGAAGAACAGCTCGTAGAAATCTCCCATGCGGAAGAACAGCAGGGCTTTGGGATGCTGCGCCTTGATGTCGAAATACTGGCGCATGGAGGGGGTGATCGTGTCAGACATGGAATGGTCATACCGTGACTTGATCGCGGTATCCATCTTTCAGCCGAAACCAAAAAGATGGTTGTTCTGTACTCATGGATGATTTTTGCAGGACGACAAATGTAGCGTAGCAAACTATCCTGTGATCGTTTCGGATTTCCCCGTTCCGATGCGATCCAATACTGCGAGACCCCACCCGATGAGCACCTACCCCCCCAGTTACTACGCCGCCAGTGCCAATCCGGCGCGGCCACGTCCGCCACTAGATGGGGAGGTCACGGCAGACATCGGTATCGTCGGGGCGGGGTATTCCGGCCTTTCCACGGCGCTACATTTGGCAGAGCGGGGATATTCAGTGGCCATCATTGAGGCCAACAAGGTCGGTTGGGGGGCTTCGGGGCGCAATGGAGGGCAGATCGTCAATGGGCTGAATGCAGGGCTGGACAAGATCGCGCGAAATTATGGCGAGGAACGGGCGGCCTTTGTGGGGGGCTTGGTGCAGGAAGGGGGGCGGACCATCCGGCGGATCATCGCGGATTATGGTATCCCCTGTGACCTCAAGGAAGGCAATCTCTTCACGGCCTATACCGCCAGGCACATGGCAGAATTTGAGGCCAAACAGGCGCTGTGGCGTTCATACGGGATGGATGACCATGAGATGCTCGACGCCAACGCGGTCAAGCGTCATATCGCCAGCGATGTCTATGCCGGGGGGATGTTTGACCGCACGGGCGGGCATCTGCATCCGCTGAACCTCGCGCTGGGGGAGGCAGAGGCCATCGAAGACCTCGGCGGGCGCATCTTTGAAGGTTCGGCGTTGGTGCGGCAGGAGGGGACCACGCTACACACGGCAAACGGCGTGTTGCGCTGCAAGAATGTGGTGCTGTGCGGAAATGCGTATTTGGGCGATACCGTGCCTGCGCTGACCAGCCGTGTGATGCCGGTTTCGACACAGATGGTGACGACAGAACCACTGGGGGATCGTGCCGATGCGTTACTGCCCACGGATATATGCGTGGAGGATGCACGGTATATTCTCGATTACTTTCGGTTATCGGCGGATAAGAGGCTGATCTTTGGCGGCGGCACGGTCTATGGCGGGGCCGACCCGGCGGATGTACGCGCGAAGCTGTTGCCGAACCTCGTGAAAGTATTTCCACAGTTAAAGGGCGTGGCGCTCGATTATGCATGGTCGGGGAATTTCGCGCTGTCATTCAGCCGGGTGCCACAGATGGGACGGCTGGAAGACGGCGTCTATTTTGCGCATGGCTATAGCGGGCATGGCGTGACCGGCTCGCATCTGTTCGGGCGGATACTTGCGGATGCGATCCACGGTGATGTGTCGCAATTCGACGTATTCGCGGGAATGCGGTGGTTGCCGTTTCCGGGGGGGCGGCGCTTTGGCGCGCAATATTCGACCATAGGGTCATGGTGGTATGGCTTGCGGGATCGGCTGGGAGTTTGAACGACGGGGCGAAATCTGCAAGGTTACAGAATCTGTGACGGATGGAGACAATGATGCCCGATACGCTGGACCTGACATTGCGCCTGAGCGGAACACTGCGGGATCATGTGGTCCGCGAAATACGCTCAGGCGATTATGATAGCGTCAGCGAGTATGTGCGTGATCTGATCCGGCGAGATCGCAAACAATCCGACATGCAGGCCATCGAGGCAAAGAAAGTGGAGTTGCAACTGGCCCTCTCTACTCCTGATAGTGCTGCACCTGACAGCGATCACGAACCTTTCACCCTTGAGAATATCGTCAGGCGAAACGACGAGGGATGAACCGGCTGTCAGCGACCGCGCGGGAAATGTATGGGTAATATGTGGCGTCTGACGAAGGAAATCGGGCCATGATCGAATTTGCGCTGGCTGTCTTCTTCCTGATTGTCACGCCGGGACCGGGGGTTCTCTCGACTGCCGGAGTGGGGTCGGCATTTGGGTACCGGCCTGGGCTGGCCTATGTGGGCGGGTTGTTCGTAGGGAACAATCTGGTGGCGGGGCTGGTGATTTCGGGGATTGCGGCGGCGGCGTTGGCCCTGCCGTGGTTACGCACCGCGTTGGGTTGGGCGTCAGTGGCGTATCTTTTGTATCTCGCCGGAAAAATCGCATTTGCAGGGTCGAAAGTGGCGTTCGTGGAAGCGGAACGCGCGCCGGGGTTCTGGAACGGGCTGGCGCTGCAACCGATCAATCCCAAGGCTTATGCGGTCAATGCGGCATTCTTCTCGAACTTTGCGTTCATGCCGGGAACGCCGTGGATGGAGATCGTGGTGAAGCTGTTGATCGTCAACGCGATCTGGACGCCAATCCATCTGGCATGGTTGTGGGCAGGGGTAACGCTGCGACGGCTGGAGTTGCCCGCGCGCACGCAACGGGCGATCAATGTGGCCATGGCGGTGTCGATGCTGATGGTGGTGGCATTGGCGATCATCGCACAGGGGAGGTAGCTGATGAGTGGTGTGCTGACCGGGATGATTACGGGGCCGGCGGCGTGGAAAGGCCGCGATATGGTGGATGATCCGTCGTGGCGGATTACGCTGTCGGAAGAGGATATTGCCGTCATTGACGGGGCGCTCGACGCGGCAAAAGCACGGGGAGCGGCGTTTCCGACGATGGAGCGCGGGGATTTTCCATTGCCCGCGCTGGAGACGATGTTTGCAGGGATGGCGGAGGCGCTGGAGAATGGTCCCGGTTTTGTGCTGCTGCGCGGGATACCGGTGGGGCGCTACTCGTCAAGCGAGATCGAGACGATCACTTATGGCATCGGGCTGCATCTGGGGACGCCTGTAACGCAAAATCCGAAGGGTGATCTGCTCGGCACAGTAATGAATGTGGGCGATCCTACGCGAAAGGATACACGGGTCTACGAGACGAATGCCTATCTGCCCTATCACACTGACCCATCGGATGTGGTGGGGCTGATGTGCCTGCGTCGGGCAAAGCGGGGAGGTCTGAGCAGCCTCGTGAGTGCTGCATCGATCCATAATGCGCTGTTGGAAAACCATCGGGAGTTGCTCGGCGCGCTCTACCGGCCCTTTCATTATGCACATCTATCGACGGATGGGGCCGGGCGAACGCCGCTGTTCAGTTGGCACGAGGGCAAACTCGCCTGCCGGTATCTGCGCCAGTATATCGAACTGGGGCATGAAGAACGGGGGGAGCCTTTATCAGCGGTGGAGCGGGCGGCGCTTGATGCCTTTGATGCGGCGATGGGGAACGCGGATTTACGGCTCGACATGATGCTGGAGCCGGGTGATTTGCAATTCGCGAACAATTACGCAGTGCTCCATTCGCGCACGGACTTCGAGGATGCGGATGATCCGCAACAGCGCCGCAAGATGTTGCGCCTATGGTTGAAGATGCCAAATGCACGGGCGCTTGCGGAGGACTTTCCGGGAAGAAATGGGTTTGGGGTATGTCCGGGTAGTGTTCAGCCCAGGCGTTGATTGAGGCAAATGAGTCACCAATCTATTCTCTTATTGTGAGGGAATTTATGCTCTGAACTCTGCCCAAAGGCGAAATTGTTTCGTCTCAATACACAAATGTGCAAATTTCATTCCCTGCAACAGGAGGTTGGGTATGGAATCGGAGCAGGGGCCACGCGACGCGGGGGCGGAGAATACGTTTGTTATCGGACTGGCCATGGCCGGGGCGATTTCGGCGGGGGCTTATACGGCAGGGGTACTGGATACGTTGTTCCGGGCGCTGGCGGAACATGAGAGACGGTTTCAGGCGGGGGAAGTCGATCACCGGGTTATTGTGAAGGCGATGAGCGGGTCGTCGGCGGGCGGTATCTGTGCGGCACTGACGGCGGCAAACCTCGTGCAGGGGGTGCGATCTCTTGATAAAAACGACAAATTTCTACCCGGTCTGCCTCTGCTGCATGAACTTTGGGTCGATCGTATTCGCCTGATGGATGAAGCAGGGGATGGCCTGCTCGGTAGTGGCGATGTGGGGACAGATGCGGATGGCCGCGATCTGCCGGTCAAATCGGTGCTGGATTCGAGCCATATCCGGCGGGAAGCGCAGGATCTTGTGAGCGATGTGCTGCGCCATCCGAACGGCGAGCGATTGGGCTATGTTGCGAAAGAGCTCGATCTTTTCCTGACCACCACAAACCTGATGGGTGTGACCTATGAGGTGCGATTTGGGGGTGAAGACGCTTATGGACATGGGCATGTCATGTCATCCCATGGCAATGTCGAGCATTTCCGGCTGCATGATGTAGGGGAGGCCGATTTGCGGTCGGAGTGGCTGGATCGCTGGTCGGATCGCGGGATTGCGCTGCATGTGCCGGAAGAAGTAGGTATCCGGCTCGATTTTGGTGATCTCTGGGGGGATGAAGTACCCCGGCCCTGGGCGCGGTTGGTGCGTTCTGCGGTGGCAAGCGGGGCGTTTCCGGGAGGGTTATCCTCGCAACGGCTGGACGTGACATATAATGAACTCGACAGCCGCGCATGGCCCATCGAAACCGACCCGCATGAGCGTCGGCCCACGCCGCGCCTGCCCATTGGCAGCGTCAATCCGGGGGCCAATATCGGCTATATCGCCGTGGATGGCGGGGTTGCGAATAATGAGCCGTTCGAACTGGCGCGCTATGCGATCCGGGGGGAGGATACTGCACAGGAGGGATGGGCGCTGGCCCCCAATCCACGCGGGGCGAAGGCGGCGCATCGGGCCGTCATTATGATTGATCCGTTTCCCGAAGGGCCGGAGATGACGCTGGCAAGCGAAGCCGGGGATGATGCCGGAAGACGTAACGAAAGCCGGGCGTTATTTGCTGCGCGCCGTTTGTTGCCATCGCTCATCAATCAGGCGCGCTTCAAACTGACCGAATTATTGAGCGCGACGGATACGAATATCCATTCGCGGTTTTTGGTTGCGCCATCACGGGTATCGCCGGACGGGGCAAAGCTGCGCGGAGCGATGGCAATTGCAAGCGGGTTCGTGGGGGGCTTTGGTGGCTTTTTCAACCGGGTATTCCGGGAGCATGATTACCGCCTTGGCCAGCATAATTGCCGATCCTTTCTGTGCAAATATTTCGTGCTTGATAGTGAAAACCCCGTTTTTGCTGGTCGCAATGACCTGTTGCATGGGGCAGAATCAGGGATGGCGCGCATCCTTCAGGTTGCCAATGATGCGTTGCCGGATTTTGTGGACGAGGATGGGTTGTTCTATCCCCGCCCCCTGCCAGAGGAATGGGGGAAAACCGAACGTGGGGATCGATGGCCGGGATTGAGCCTTGATGACTTCAATATGGGGCGCAAAGCCACCGAAGCGCGGATAGGGCGGATTGCCACGCCGCTGCTTGGTGAGATCGGTATTACTGGTATGTTCAAGCGTCGGATTGCGAAATACCTTTGGGAAGGGCTGCCATGGGTTGGCGGGGGTATTCGTGATGCGCTGTCAGTTGATCTGGGGAACAAGATCAAGGGTGAGATGGTCGCACGCAACCAATTGCTTGCCTCCCGTTATTTTGACGACCCCCGCGACCGGGCGCTCTATGCCGCCATCGTCCGCAATGGAAGGCGCAAGGCGACAATGGCGGAGCTGGCCGCGCAATCGACGATCTTTGTCCCGGAGGCGGGCGATCCGATGAAGGCGTTGACCCTGACCGAGGCAGACGTGAAAGAGCGGGTGGTGGCGGGTCAGGTAAGGCTTCGGTCAAAGGGGCCGCGCTGGAGCTTGGTATGATCCGTCAGAATGCATCGCGGTAGATTGCAAGGGCGTCGGCTTCGCTGACGTCGCGGGGATTGTTTTGCAACAGGCGCGTCTGTGCCATGGCGTCATGGGCCATGATGGCAAGGTAGGGTTCGGTTATGGGGGTCTGCGACAGCCGCGCGGGAAGGCCCAGATCAGGGCCAAGGCGCGTGAAGCCGTTGATGAGGGCATCGGCGGTTTGCTCACCAAAGATGATTTCACCGAGGCGGGCGTAATCGGCCTCAACCGCACTGCGATTGAAGCGCAGAACTGCCGGTAACAACAGGGCGTTGCTCAATCCGTGGGGCAGGTGGAAGCGCGCCCCCAAAGGATAGGCAAGCGCGTGGACGGCGGCGCAGGGCGCGTTGGCAAAGGCTTTGCCCGCCAGCATCGAACCAAGGAGCATCCCGCCCCGCGCTTCGCGGTCTTCGGGGGCCGTAACAGCACGCCGGATATGCATGGAGAGGAGGCGTAAAGCCTCCAGCGCGAGGGCGTCGGAAACAGGGTTTTTTCTGAGCTTGGTCGTGTAGGCCTCAATGGCATGGACCATGGCGTCGATGCCGGTTGCCGCTGTGTGTTCAGCAGACAGGGTGACGGAGAGGACAGGGTCCAGCACGGCCAGATCGGGCATGAGTTGTGGGGAGGAGACCCCCATTTTTTCGGTATCGGATTTCGTGACGACCGAAATTGGCGTGGCTTCGGAGCCAGTGCCACCTGTGGTGGGAACGCAGACGAGGGGCAGACGCTCATCAATACACTGGTTCACGCCATAAATCGCGTCAAGGCTTTGGTCCGAACAGGCGAGATAAGCGGCCAGCTTGGCGGTATCTATGGTTGAGCCGCCACCAAAGGCGACCACGCCGCCAACCTTTTCGCTGCGGGCAAGGGCCACCGCGCGCAGGATCATCGGGGCGGGGGGGTCAGGTGTTACCTCATCGAAGAGTATGGGGTCGTATCCGGCACGGATAAGGCTTTGCAACGCTTCTTCCGCCAACCCCAACCCCCGGATTGTAGCATCGGTGGCAAAAAGGATTTTTCCGCGCGGAAGGATACGAGCCGAAAGGGGGCCAAGGTCGCTCGCTGCGCCATCCCGAAAGACACAGCGCGCGGTGGTGTCGAAAGTGAAATCCATGGTTGTCGCCCCCGTCCCTGCATCACATGCCAATCATGGAATAACCGTAAGCGAGAGGGCAAGGTTTTACCGGGCATCGCGGTTGCTTAACGGTAGGCGCTACCCCTCGAAACCCTCGAAAGTCAGCCGTTTGGGCCGGGGGGCAGGTTCATCAAGCATCGCTGTATAACGGGCTTGCAGGCCACTATCGCTCTCATCCATCAGCGTTGCGGCCAGATCACGCAACGACTCGATATTATGGGTCGCGCGAAAGGCATCGACCTCCCGCAACAATGCCCGCACTCCTTGTGCGCGCGGGGCAAACCCATCCCACCGCAACAGCGGATTCAACCAGATCAACCGACGGCAGGACAAGCGCAAGCGCTTTGCTTCTTTTAACAGCAAATCGGGTTCTTCCCGGTCCAACCCATCGGTGATGAGCAACACAGTCGCTCCCCGCCCCAGGACCCGCCTCGCCCAGAGGCGATTAAACTCCTGCAAGGATGGCCCAATTCGCGTACCGCCCTCCCAATCCAGTGCTTCGGCACCCGCCGCCTCCAGTGCTTCATCGGGATCACGCTTTTGCAGGGCGCGGGTGATGTTGGTCAGGCGCGTGCCAAAGGTGAAGGCATTGACCTTCGACCACCCGTCCCCCTCACGTTTGGACGCCGCGTGCAGAAAATGCAGCAGCATCCGCGAATATCCGCTCATCGAGCCGGAAATATCGCACAAGGCCACCAATGCGGGCCAATCCTTGCGCCGGTCACGCACAGGCAGGGTCATCAATCCACCGGGCCGCATCGCCCCACGCATCGCCGCCCGCCAATCGGGTGAACGCCCCCGGTGCGAACGGATCGTCCGGCGCGTGGGCAGTGGCTTGACCGGCAGACGCAAGGACGCGATCGCCCTCTCTGCTTCCCGCAACTCTGACCCTGTCATCTGATCGAAATCCCGCGCTTCCAGCTTTTCGGTGCCAGAGAATGTGAGGGAGGCATCGAATTCGATCTTTTCTTCTTCCTCCTCAAGCGGGGGAGGAATCGGGTTATCCGCCCCGTCCAGCATCGCCTCCGCCGCCCGTGTTTCAGCGGCCCGTTTCTCATCATTGCGCGGGGCGCGGATTTGCGGCATCAGCGCGCCCATCATCTTCTCGATGAATTGTGGATCGCGCCAGAACATACGGAAACATTGATCGAATAACGGTATCTGATCCCGCCGCGTCACCAGACAGGCGCGCAGGGTGAAGTAAAAATCCTCGCGCTTCGAGAACCCCGCCGCCTCGACCGCATGGACCGCATTCAGGATATGCGCTGGCCCCACCGGAACCCCCGCCTTCCTCAACGCCCGCGCAAAATGTGCGATATTATCAGCCAGCCTGCCGGGAGTATCGGGGAGGGGGTAGGAGGTCATTGCTGGGGTCTCTTTCCAATAGCTTCGGGTAAAACCCCTGCAAAGTGGCAAACAGGCTTACGAGTGAATTTCGGTCGTCTCCTTGGATAAGCCCGTTAGACATAGCGTAGATCACACCGGGCGTCATGCGGGCGGTGTCGTTTTCATCCTCTCTCCCCCTACGATATGTACCCCGTCGCCCAAGTGAACGTTTCGTTTACCATCGTTGTGCAATTGCCAAGAGATCGAATTTTGCAGGAGAACCATCGCAAATGGGTACCATCGCTTTTCGCCTGCTACAGATGATCTTTGCCATTCTTCTGCTTGCCGTGGCTTTCTGGCCGGGCTTCGGCCTTTTCTACATGGCCGTCGATCAGGTTACAGAGCATCCCTATATCGTGACCCTTGGCAGTGCCGTCTGGATCATGTTTTTTGGTCTGAACCTGCCGCTTTCGAGGCGGCAATTCCAGATGCTCGGTGCCTTATGCTTTCTGGCGGTGATCGGGGTGGTTCTCTTCGCCCTGCGCGACAACGGCCTTTTCAGTGAGGATAATACCGACCAGCTGATCATAACCGGCATCATCGGTGGCGGCATCATGCTCGGCTGGTTCACGATTTCATCCCATATTTGGCGCTCGTATCGTGGCGTTCAGGGTGTGGATGATGCCGATACCGGCATGGCAGAATAAAAAAAACCATCGCCCCGGATCACGGGGCGATGGCCAAAGACGGAATAGCTGTCCGGGGAATTACCCGCGCGATTCGAGATACTGGACGAATCTCTCCATATCGCCACCATAGCTATTGATGAGTGAGGTGAACTCGCCCCGCTGTGACGTTGCCATCGATACACCCTCAATCTCGAAATCCTCGATAAGCGGCTTACCCGAACGATCAGAGATTTCCCACCGCACTGAAAGCGGCGGCTGCGTCCCACGCCTGACCGAGGTATCCACGGCATAGCCGCTGCGGGTCCGGCGAGCATTGCCGACATCAATGGTTTCACCCGAATATTCCGAGAAGCGGCCAATATAGGACGCGGCGACGAACTGCTTGAAAGCCTCAATATAGCGCAATTTCAGCGGTTCCGACATATTTCGTCCATATCGCCCAAGTGCAAAACCTGCGATTTGGCGCATATTGGAATAGCGATCCATCATATCCATAAATGCGGCTTGCTTCTCCGCTGGCGTAGATGGGCTGCGCAACAGCGCAAGCATCTCGGTGGAAACCTGTTGTACCAACTCCCGCGCGGCGGCTTCCGCACTTTGGGCAAAGGCAAGACGGGGGGCAGTAATGGCCAGACCAGCAGTGGCCGTGGCGAGAAAGAGGCGGCGGTTCATGGGTAACTCCAGCCAGTAAAGGTAAGAAGCGCGGGCGGAACCCGATCCGTTAAACGGGTCGGCCCTTGTCAACGATGAAAGCGGGTTGGCCCGTGGGCTAGAACTCACCCTCTTCGAAAATATCGGGCCGCGCGTCGGCATCAAATTGGCCGTTAAGTATGGCGTTGTTGCGGCGCTGAAGATAAAGATTTCGCACAGTAACATAACTGTCAGGGCTATTATAAAGCGCCTCGTCGATCACGTCAGAGAATTCATGGCGTGTATCAACGATGCTTGCTGCCCGCCGCCCTGCACCGAGCAACGTTCCGCCCGTTCCACTGCCAACATAACTAAGCGGGTTGAGAACCAAATCCCCTAATGTTCCCGCAAAATCACGCGATGAGGATGGCCCCAGCAACGGCAGTTCGTAATACGCCCCTTGATTCGCGCCCCAAACCGCCAGTGTCTGGCCAAAATCCTCGTCATGTTCGGGAATTTTCAGATCGGTCGCCGGATCGAGCGCACCCAGCCCACCCAGCGTTGCATTGACAAATATCCGGGCCGCCGTGTCGCCGGTACGCTCGATATTACCCTGAAGGGCAGAGTTTACGAGTGTGCCTGGCAACGAGAGAAAACGCACTTCGTTATTCACGATATGCTTGACCGTCGCTGGAACCACTGCGCCATATCCCTTTGAGATCGGGCGGATGATCGCGGTGTCCAAACCCTTGTTCAGCGCATGGAAAGGGCGGTTCAGATACTCCGCCGGATCATAGCCGTTCTCCACGGTTGTGGATTGCGCGCAGCCCGATAAGGCAATGAAGGAGAGAGCGATAACGCCCGACACAGATTGGAAGAATTTCATTTACAGCACCACATCTGAAAATTACGCCTGACTGCATTTTATAAATAGGCCATCCAGACCCGATTCATAGTCTTTAATGATCGACCAATAGGCACAGTAAGGGTTAATGTTGCCTTCACACCCCGATTGATGGTGCAACTATCCTTGTACTTCACCGTCGTGGCGGGGCATACGGAACCCGATGACGGAGGATGTAACCGCCCCGATGGAAACTGTGCTCGACGCCTTGCGAGGGGCCGCCGAAGGAACACGCTTGCGTATTCTTCGCGTCTTGTCGGAGGGCGAGTTGACCGTCAGCGAGTTGACCCAGATTCTGGCCCAAAGCCAGCCACGCATTTCGCGCCACCTGAAACTGCTGGTTGATGCAGGGCTGGTTGAGCGGCGGCGTGAGGGAAGCTGGGCTTTCTTCCGCATTGCCCGCGATGGCTTTCCCGCCCGCCTTGCTGCCTTCACCCTTGAGGCAATGGAGGGACAAGCGCCTGACCTGCGTCGCGATGCAGAACGACTCGACCGTGTGCGGCGGCGGCGTGCCGAGGCAGCCGAGGCATATTTCCGCGAAAATGCCTCCGAATGGGATCGACTGCGCGCCCTTCATGCTTCCGAGGATGCGGTTGAGGAAGCCGCACGCGATTTGCTCACTCCGGTGAGTGGCAAACCCTTTACTCGTCTGCTTGATCTCGGTACCGGCACAGGATGGATGCTGTCAGTGCTGGCAGACCGCGCCGAGACGATGACCGGCTTCGACATCAACGCTGACATGCTCGCCCTCGCCCGTGCGCGGCTGGAGGATGGAACGGTTCCGGCCCACGCAGAACTGCGACAGGGGGATATTCTGGCCCTGCCCGAAGAGGATGGTGTTGCGGATGCTGCGGTGATTCATCAAGTGCTGCATTTTCTCACTGACCCCGGAGCTGCACTGGCCGAGGCCGCGCGTGTGCTGGCGTCCGATGGGCGATTGCTGGTGGTCGATTTCGCGCGGCACGAACTGGAATTTCTGCGCGAGCAACATGCCCATCGCCGTCTTGGCTTTGGGCGCGAAGAGATCGACAGCCTCGCTGATGCCGCCGGGTTAGTCTCTCTCGACTGGCGCGAAATTCCCGCCCCTGAAACCATGGGAGAGGAAGGTCTGACTGTCTCCCTCTGGTTATTCGCCAAGCAGGGCTGATTTACCGCAGCAACAATCCCACCGTCACGAGCGCCAGCCCGAAGAACGCCGTCCCCACCGCCGCCATGTTCAGCGCCACGAGCCGGTTCATTGACTTGCTCGATCCATCGGCTGTGCCGCGCTTTACTGCAATCGCCTTGCGGATACAGGCTGCAAGGCCCACCAGCCCCAGCACAGTCAGAAAAATCCCTATATAAAGCGCGATTCCAGCGATCAAAACGGTATCTCCGCGCCCTTGTAATCCTCAAAAACGCCTGTCGTTGTCATGGACAGGGCATCGAACCGTGCGAGCAGCCCCCCGGCGCTATCCTCCGCCGAAATATCCGCACCGCCACCGCCCATATCCGTGCGTACCCAGCCCGGATGATACGCGCCCACCGCAATCCCCCTTGGCTTCAGCTCGACGGCCAGATTGCGCGCAACATTCACTGCCGCTGCCTTGGATGCGCGATAGGGATAGGCATTGCCGCTGGCCCGTTCGTTCGACCCCATCACCGAAGAGACAATGGCAATCCTGCGCCCCTGTCCCCGTTCGACATGCGACAGCAATGCGCGGGTCACGAGAAATGGTCCAGCCACATTCGTCATTAGCACATCGCGCCATGCTCCGGCATCATGAGCTTCATCATCGACACCACCATAGCTGTTCAGAACGCCGGCATTGAGCACCAGCAAATCCACATCCTCTTTCGTCGCCTCCGCCAGTGCCGCAATGCTGTCTTCATTGGTCACGTCAAGGGCGCGGAGGGTGATGCGCCCTGTCTCCTGCGCCAGCGCCCTAAGCGCATTGGCGCTTTCCGGGTCGCGCGCAGTGGCTATCACCTCATCGCCCCGCGCCGCCGCCTGCCGCGCCATAGCAAATCCGATGCCCCGATTCGCGCCTGTTATCAGAATAACCGCCATGCATTTTCCCCAGATTGTCCACAGAAAATAATCTATATTCCTGCTGCCGCTTGCACCACGTTTCCTTGCGCCTGTCGAGAACGACAGAGTATCCTGCACCCGCACGGGTGGAATTGTCCCGCCTTCATACAACGACACCTTACCTGACCGCTGGAGAAAGCGCGACATGCCGAAACTGCTGGAAAACCGGGTGGCCATCGTCACCGGCGCGGCGCGCGGCGTTGGCCTCGCCATCGCGAGCCGCTTCCACGATGAGGGAGCCTATGTGATGCTCGCTGATGCCGATGAAGACAAGGTTATCGCCGAAGCTCGCGAGTTGGACCCCGAAGGTGCGCGTGCCGAAGGTTTTCGCTGTGACCCGATGAAGCGTCTCGACATCAACAATCTCATGGCCGCAACCCTTGATGCCTTTGACCATGCCGACATCCTCGTTAATGCTGTCTCCTTGGAGGCTCCCGGAGAACCGCTTGATCTGGATGAAGCCGCTTTTGACAAGGCTTTTGACATCAACGTCAAATCGGCCTTCCTGCTGACCCAGCTTTTCTCACGTCACGTCATCAAACGCGTCGAAGAACGCGATGGCGAGCACTTGCCAACCTCGGTCATCAATGTTTCCGCCATTTCGGGCGAACGGTCGCGCCCGGACCGTTTTTTGCTGAGTGTTTCGATGGCAGGTCTCGATCAGTTAACACGCGGATTTGCGGTCTCGCTGGCGGGTTGGGGCATCCGGGTCAATGGCATCGCCCCCGGCAATGTCGCAGGGCGCTTTGTCGGCAAGGGCGACCCGGAAATCCGCAAGTCCCTCGTGGCCCGCACCCCCATGGGCCGCCTTGGCGAAACGACGGAGGTGGCCGGGGTGGCGGTCATGCTGGCCAGCGAACTCACAAGCTATATCACCGGCCAGATTCTCACCGTGGATGGAGGCCGCTCCATCTACGAACGCCCCCTCGAAGCGCCCTTGGAAAACTGATCCCTCCGGTTATTTTTATACGCGGAAAATGATCCGGTTTGTGGGAGGTTACCATGATGTCATTCGAACGCGCCGCTGATGGATGAGAACGATAGTAGCCTAAAAGCCCGTGATTATGGCAATTCTTGATGAACCGTCTCACGACTGCAGCGGCTGATTTTCAGGGGTTAACTATTATGGTGCGATTGGTCTGGTCGGGATAAGGCTGCTTCCTGAAACGGGATAGTTGGAGACCGTGATGCGTTTTTTAGTGTTTTTCGCTCTTGTTGCCTGTGTCGCTTTTTCCGCCCATGCAGAGCCGGATGAAGGTGAATTGCGCGCTTTTGGCGATGACCGTCTGCGTGATGCGATCCTGATCTATGACCAACATTTTCGGGTGGCGGAGACGGGACAGTATCTTGATGCCCTGACCATTGATGATCCGCGTCAGCAAGGGTTGTCGTCAATTGCTGCGACGGGGATGGGCTTGATTTCCCTTGCGTTGGGCGATGCGTTGGGGATCGTGCCGGATGCCGAAGCGAAGATGGAAAAAACGATTGCCCATCTGCTGGGTGAGGCGGGCAATCCAGGTTTCAAAACCGAGCGTTCAAAGAGCGGCTGGTTCCGGCACTGGTTCGATCCGTTGACGGGTGAACCCCCGGAATCCAACCGCGAAAAATTCTCTACCATTGATAGCGCTATCCTCGGATCGGGGGCGGCCATCGCGGCGCGCTGGTTCCGTGAGAAAGCCGGGGGCGAGCCTACAAAAGCGGTGTTGCTGGCCGAACAATTGGCCGGTTCGGTTGATTGGACTTCGGCTATCCGCAATCCCGAAAAAGGCACGATTCATCTGGTCTTTTATGGCAAGGATGAGCGCCCTACTGAAAAGGTGGCCACGATTCCGTTTGACGAATACGCACTGCTGCCTTGCATGGCGGCGCGTTACGAGCGCGACATAGGTTATGTTACCGATGCTTCCGATGCGTGGTTCGAGCGGTTCAGGAATACCGCTGACCTGCCGATGATTTCCTACGAGGGTTTCACCTTGCTGGGCAAGGCACCAACCCAGTCGATTCCGTCGCATTTCACCCACCAGTTTGCGATGTATCTTTGTAGTTCCTATGCCGGCAATGAGGATTACCTCGCCGAGATGCGCGAGCTGATGCGGGCGGATAAGGAGTGGTTTGCCACGCATGAAGCTCCGCCATATCTCTGGGGGCTTGGGGCGGGGTCCGAGATTGTGGATGATCCCGAAACGGGAGAGCGTCAACGATACGGCGTGTCGCGTCTTATGAAAAATGAACCTGTCACCGCGTCGCCCGCGATTATGGCCGGTTTTCTGGCTGTGCATGAGTCAGAAGGGCAGCAAGCGATCCTGCACGATCTGTATACCTGTGGGAGCGCGAGGAGTGCCGGTATGAACATCAGGGATTGGGCTTTCTCTGGCGCTGTCCCGCGACGGACCCGAAAAAACGCGTGACCCGGTTGGAGGGAATTGATTTCTCCACATGGATGCTTGGCCCTGCGGCCTCTAATCCGAAAATTGGTCTGCGTTTTTTCCGCGACGATACAAATTAACGGGCAAACCCGGTTTGTTGTGCCTCACGGCAAGCCGGGGTGGTGGTCACATATATATTCTGATTGGTGATTTTCACACGCGGTATCGTGGGTGTTATAGAATTGATAATGGCCGCATCGAAGATAACTGGCATTCAGGGATGAATTCGATAGCGGCCTATCGTGCAAAATAGGGAAAAAGCATGATTTTGATTATTCGGGCGTGGTCTTGCAGAAGAATATTTCTGCCATGATGTCTGGAATCAGGGGTGTCGGCGTATTTTTCTGTAACTATACAATTTATAATTTATCGGAAATCCGGTTCGTGGCGTTTAACGACTATATCCTTGCTGTATTAGCTCTGCCAATCACAGCCTGCCGATTGGCCTTCACGAATATGGCCTGGAATAGTCGGTTGAATAGCGAAGGTTCTGCATGATCGACCATGATGCCATTCCCGAAACTGCGTTGCAGTGGGTTGAGAGCGGTACCCCCGCTGCGCTGGCCACGGTGATCGAGACATGGGGGTCCGCACCGCGCCAGCCGGGGGCGTTGCTGGCGATCTCGGCCAAGGGGGAACTTGTGGGGTCGGTTTCCGGTGGATGCGTTGAATCCGCCGTGGCCGCCGAAGCGTTCGAGGCAATGGAGGAGGGCGATTGCCGTTTGCTCGAATTCGGTGTGTCGGATGACGATGCTTTTGCTGTGGGTCTTGCTTGTGGTGGCAGGATTCAGGTTTTCGTGGAGCCTGTCGGCACGGGTGAGGGTGTGCCATTGGCGATACTGCGCGCGCTTGTTGAGGCACGGGCCGAACGGGCGCGTACAGTGCTGGCCACTGATCTGGAGACAAGGGAGCGACGGCTTCTCGCGTTATGTGATGATGACCCGCTGACCGAAGCAGCGCGGGGTGCCGCCGATGCTGACCGTTCGGGATTCGCGGAAATCGAAGGGCGCAGATGGTTTCTTGCCGTGCATAATCCGCCCCTGCGTATGGCGATCATCGGGGCGGCGCATATCGCACAGCCATTGAGCCGGATGGCGATGATGACGGGATTCGATGTGACGGTTATCGACCCGCGTGAGAGCTTTTCGTCAGAAGTGCGGTTCCCGGATATGGCCCTGTCGCGGGATTGGCCGGATGTTGCGCTGAACACTTTTGGGCCGGATACGCGCAGCGCCGTAGTGTGCCTCAGCCATGATCCGAAGATTGACGATCCGGGTCTGCATGTCGCCCTGCGCTCACAGGCATTCTATGTGGGAGCATTGGGGTCAAGACGAACGGCCGCCAAGCGCGCTGACCGGCTGGCCGAGGCCGGATTCACGCCTGAAAAAATCGCCCGCATCGACGCGCCCATTGGCCTTGATATAGGGGCAAAGTCGCCAGCGGAAATCGCAGTGGCCGTCATGGCGCGGGTGGTCGAAGCGTTGCGAAAGCCGGAAACACGATGATCTTTGCCTCCCTGCCACTTGCCGAGGTGGAAGGCACGGTGCTTGCCCATTCAGTGCGTGCGGATGGAACCACACTCAGGAAAGGGACGGTTCTGACGATGGAGCACATCGCGGTACTATCCGATGCCGGAATTTCCAAAGTGACCGTCGCGCGGCTCGATAGGGAGGATGTATCCGAAGATGCAGCCGCCGAAGCGCTTGCTCATGCGGCTTGCGGCACGGGCCTGCGAACTGCGCAGCCCACGACAGGGCGGTGCAATCTCTATGCTGTGGCATCCGGCTTGCTGCGCGTGGATGTTGCCGCCATTGATGCGGCCAACGCAATTGACGAAGCACTGACGATTGCGACACCGCCGGATTTTTCGCGACTGGAAGAAGGGCAGCTTGCCGCAACCGCGAAGGTTATCCCCTACGCAGCCGCACGCCCTGCGCTGACCAAGGCCACTACTGCATTGACAGACGCCCTTGTCCTGTACCCATTCAGGCCGATGCGTGTTGTGCTGATCGTTACGCGGACGGACACACTGAAACCGTCGGTCATCGACAAGGGTATCCGCGCGGTGCAGAATCGTCTTGCTTCGCTGGGGTCAGAAATGCCTGAAGCGGTAATCGTCGCCCATGACGAGGCCGATCTGACCAAGGCTGTCAATACGGCGATGAGGGCGCGGCCTGACCTGTTGCTTGTGCTTGCCGCTACTGCCACCTCTGATCGCCGTGATGTGGCCCCTGCCGCCCTTGTTGCTGCCGGAGGAACCATTGAACGATTTGGAATGCCGGTGGACCCCGGCAACCTTTTGGTGCTTGCCTGGATGAGGGAGGAAATCCCGGCCATCGTATTGCCCGGCTGTGCACGTTCTCCGGCGCTGAACGGTGCCGACTGGGTGCTGGAGCGGTTTGCTGCGCGCCTGTCTGTCACGGCACGGGACATCGCAATGATGGGTGTGGGGGGATTGTTAAAGGAAATGCCGGGACGCCCTCACCCCAGGGAATTGCGATCGCGGGAGAAGGGGCAATGAGCATCGCGATCCTCTTGCTCGCTGCTGGTGGTTCGACCCGGATGCGCGGTGGCGACAAGCTGCTTGAAACCCTCAACGGCGAATCGTTGCTGGCGCGCAGTGCCCGTGTTGCCCTTGGCAGTCGGGCGAAAAGCGTCACCGTGGTACTCGGCGCGAATCGATCAGCGCGCGAATCTATCCTGGCGGATTTGCCTGTTCGGGGTGTTGTGAACGAAAATTGGCAGGATGGGATGGGACGATCCATTGCCGTTGGAGCCACTGCGCTTGCCCCTGATACAAGCGGCGTCATCATCATGCCGGGCGATATGCCTGACCTGACTTCTGCCTTGTTAGACGCGTTGATTCTGGCCCTGCCACCACAGGCTCCCGACGTCATCCTGCGCCCGCGAACCTTACAGGGAATCCCCGGAAATCCCGTGCTTTTCGGTGCTGCTCACCTGCCATCCCTTGCCGCCCTGACCGGCGATGAGGGGGCGCGACAGGTCATCGCTGCAAATCGCGAAAACCTTCATTATGTCGAAGGGGCCGACGAGGCCGTTTTGACCGATCTTGACACCCCTGAATCCTGGGTCGCTTACCGCAACCGTCCCGATCCGGGGAAGGGGATTAACCCTATCGAAATCGAAACAATGCAACCAGTTACGGATAACGGGCGCGTTCGCTACGAGCGTCCGACAGAATAAAGGGTCCGCCCCGGATGATCGACAGGCAGTACATTCCCCTTTTCGTTTTTGCGACCTGTCTGGCCCTTGCCCTGGCCTTGGCTGTGTTTACGTCTGAATGGCCATCGGCCCTCGCGGTTGCCCTTGCGGGGTGCGCCCTTGGCTATGCAATGCGGCCCCCGGAAAACGAAACTCACGACACCGCATTCCTTCAGGAAGATCTCCACGAGATACGGGCTGCGGGAGAGCAGCAAGGCGAAGACATTGCTGTCCTGCGCACCTCCGTCGATGAGATGGCGCAGATCGTCGAATCCCTGGCCACAGACATGCAACGTCTTTCAACGAGTTCCAGTCCGGCAGAAACTGAAAAGCTGCGATTGCTGGTCGATGCGATGGGTAAACGGGTTGCTGCGCTTGATGATCCCGGCAAGCAGGTTAAAGCCCGTCTCGATACGCTGGAGCAAACCCTTGCCACATTGCGGGCCGAACGCGCACAAGGCGAGGAAGTTGCCGACTTGCGCACCGTGGAGCCTATCACGCTTGCCGCGACCGGAACCGAGTCCGCATCGGGTGTTGCACTCGGTGGCGGCGCAATGGCGGTTTCCACTGATGTCAGCCCCCCGACAAGCGGTGGTTCGATTTCCGAGCGGGCGGGCCGCCTGCGTGAACGATTCTCGCGGGTACCCAAAGCGCGGCAAGTTCGGGCCGTCCCGTTGTTTGATCAGGAACTGGAACCATCCAGCTTGCTTATCGAAGACCCTGATGAAACCCCGTCGATTGACGGTACCCTTGCCGCTATCCAGCATGCCCTTACCCTTGTCAGGGCGTCCGACGATCCTGAAGCACGAATTTTCGTGCGTCTGTCGCCGGATATTATCGCAGACCCTGCATTGGGTGATGCGCTCTCTCCTGTGCTTGAAGACGTGGGCGATGTGCAGGGCAGACTTATCGTGATTGTTCCGCAGGAAAGTATGCAGGGTGATTCCGGAAAAGCCCTTGCCATGCTGTTGGATGCGGGCGTTCGCTTTGGCCTCGAACGCATGATTGATTGGTCCGCTGATCTTGACGCATTGGCCGGGCAAGGCCTTGCCGTAATCATGGTTGATGGCCCGGCAATGGCGAAGAGTGCGATGTCCCAGAAGGGCGATCCGACCCGCTTGCGTCAGGTCTTGCATGCGCGTGGAATCGAATTGCTCGCGGGCGACATCGAGACGCGGATGCAACTTGATGCCGTCAATTCCCTTTTGCCAGACCTTCTCGCCGGAGCCGGTCTGGGCGAAGCAACCCTGATGGATGCCCCTGTATGAGTGAACTGCCGCCATCGCACCCGGTTTCATGCCCCCGTTCCGCGACAGTCATGTGGATCAACTGGACGGGTGTAGCCTGCATGATTGCCGCTGCATGTATTTTGCGCCAGATGCCTGGTGTGGCCGACCTGACCGCGACGCTGATCGTTATCGCCGCCTTTGCGTTACCGCTCATCGGCCTCGAAGCCCTGTTACTGCGTGGACGGCGAGCACCCGAACAGCCAGGGGATGCGGTTCCCGGTGGCCCCGGCCTGATTGGCCATACAGTCGATTATTCAGAAGAGGGTATTGATTGGCACAGTCCTGCCAATCCGTCTTTCTCGCGGTTTGGTGTGAAGCTGATCGGATTGTGGACGACGCTGGCGATCATCGCGCTGATCTATACTATCGTGCCGGAATATAGCGCAGCCCTGTTCGATCCGTTCTGGTCGATGCTGGAGATAGCGATTCCTGTCTTCCTGCTCGTCTCGCCAGCTTATTTCTGGTGGGCCGATGGCCGGATGCGCCAGCCCCTTGACGGGTATTGGCATCTGGGGGCGTTGGTCCTTGGCTGGTCAAACGATGTAGGTCTATCCAAAATTCGCCAGCACGCGCTGGGCTGGACAGTGAAAGCGTTTTTCCTGCCGCTCATGTTTGCGTATTTCCACGGCAACATCATCAATTTCCGGGGGGCGAACTTCTCGGAACTCGATGCGATGGGGTGGCATTACTTCTTTTATAATCTGCTTATTCTCGTGGATCTTGGCTGCATCGTCGTTGGCTATGCCCTCACCGTCCGCCTCTTTGACAATCATATCCGCTCGTCTGAACCGACATGGTCTGGCTGGCTGCCCGCAATCATCTGTTACCAGCCATTCTGGGGACTGATGGGGCCGCAATATTTCGCGTATCGGACGGATATGGACTGGGGATCATTGTTGGAGCCGTATCCGGCACTCCAGATCGTGTTTTCGGTCATCATTCTCGGATTGATGGGGGTCTACACCTGGGCTTCGGTGAGTTTCGGGTTGCGGTTCTCGAACCTCACGCATCGCGGGATCATCACCAACGGGCCATACCGTTTCTCGAAACATCCCGCCTATCTGTCGAAAAACCTGTCCTGGTGGTTCGAAGCCCTCCCCTTCATTGCGCCTTTCGTCTTTGGGTTCCGGGGGCAGGGCTGGAATGGGCATTGGGCCGCAGCGGCGGGGAATACGCTGCGATTGCTGGCCGTAAATCTCATTTATTATATCCGAGCACGGACTGAAGAACGGCATCTGTCGCATGACCCGCTTTATGTGCGCTACGCTCTCTGGATGGAGCGCCATGGCATTATGGCCTGGGTACAGAGACTTGCGCAATTTGTTCGGTACAAGCCGCCGCAAACGCGCGTTGAGGTTCGTCGTGAGGACATCGATTCAGGGGCGTAAGGTGCCCTCCCGTCGAGTGACTGGCCCTTTCGGTCAGCCCAATATCCGTTCCATCTGGCCTGTAGTTTTGCCTGCATAGAACTTCCGGTAGCGGTCTGCGATACGGCTGGTTTCCATGATGAGGCAGACATCGACCGTGTTGAAATCGTGGTCGATATACGCGCCATCGCCCACAAAGCCATTCAGGCGAAGATACCCCTTGATGAGCGCCGGAATCGCTCGCATGGCCTCGCGTCTGTCGATTCGGTCTTCGGGCATGAGATCGAGGGAGTTGTAATGTTCGGGCAGGACGCGCGCGCGCAACGGTTCGGGCGCGAGATGATGATGGTGCAGGTGAGCCAGCGGCATGGCCAATGATTCCAGCTCCGTACCGTGGAAACTCGCACATCCGAACAGCAGGCCGAGTTCGTGGGCGTCAATGTACTGGGCAAGCGCCATCCAGAGCAATTGCATTGCCGAGCCGCCGCGATAATCAGCATGGACGCAAGAGCGACCGAGTTCGAGCGTCTCCTGAGGATAATCATCCAACCGCGACAGATCGAATTCGGAAGCGGTATAAAAACCCCGATTCTCCCGCGCGACAGAGCGGCGCAGCAAGCGATAGACACCGATCACCCGGTCGAGGGGGTCATCCACCTCACGGCTGTTGTCTTCGAGTATCAAATGATCGCAGTAAGCGTCGAAATCATCGGTTTCCCGGCGGGCAGCATGTTCAGCCTCGCTGGCCTGCGCGCCCATCTCATCGACGAAAACGCGATAGCGAAGGCGCTGGGCTGCTTGCACATCCTCTTCGGTCTCGGCGATGCGTGCCCGGAATCGTCCGGCGGCGATATCCATGGGGTTCCTTCCTGCGGAGCATCCCTTTGCAGGGCGCAGAAACGCATCGCCCGAACCTGCCATTGACGCAACAGAAAAGGTCAGGCGGCAGAAACTGACTTGAGGGGTGTGGCCACATTCACAATGGCGTCGGGATCGGGCGAAACCCCTGCTTCGATCCAGCGTTTTCCGGTCATGTAAGCGCGCGGGTCGTTCATGGCCTCCACGCAGATGAGACGGTCTTGCGCATAGAGCCAACAGGAGCCGGAGCGCGGTTTCTCGCCTTCGCGCCAAACGGCCCGGTCATAACCTTGCGGCAAGCCCGCAGATTGCATCTTCACGTCGTATTGGTCAGACCAGAACCATGGGGTTGCGTCATAGGGGACCGGATCGCCCAACATGGCCGCCGCGCAAGCCTTTGCCTGATCGAGCGCATTCTGAACGGATTCGAGGCGAATATCGCCCCAATGACCATGGGGATGCCACGCTACGTCTCCGGCGGCGAAGACGGCCGGGTCATCGGTGCGGCAGGTTTCATCTACCGCGATGCCATCTTCGGTGGTCAGGCCCGCCGCAACGGCCAGCGATTGATTGGGCAGCACGCCGATCCCGGCGACAACGATGTCGGCGGGAATTTCCTCCTGGGTGTCGGCGGCAACATGATCAGCGTTTGTTTTTTCAATCCCGACCCGTTCAACCCGGCCCGTCCCCTCAATGGCGCTGATGGTCGTGCCGAGGCGAATATCAACGCCTTCTTCGCGGTGCAGGGTTTCGATGAAGCGGGCTGTTTCCGCGCTGGCAACACGTGACAGCAGACGCGGGGATCGGTGAAGCAGGGTGACGGCAAGGCCGCGCTTGCGCAGAACCGCCGCAGCCTCCAGCCCAATATAGCCTCCACCTACGACCACGGCGCTGCCTGCCCCTTCAACGGCAGGCATCAACCCGTCAATATCATCAATCCCGCGAACGTAATGGACGCCTGAAAGGCCCGCGCCGGGGCAATCGAGAGGCCGCACCCGTGCGCCGGTCAGCAGGGCAAGGGCATCATAGGGCACGTCTGCCCCGTCAGACAGGCGTATGGTGCGCGCGGCTCTGTCGATGGCCTCCACCCGGATGCCAAGGCGTAAATCGATCCTTGCATCATCATAGAAAGTGCGCGGTTTGACGAAGAGGCGCTCGCGCTCGAAATCGCCCAGGAGATAGGCTTTTGAAAGGGGCGGGCGTTGATAGGGAAGCCATGTTTCCTCGCCAACAAGGGTGATCGATCCCTCATGGCCGTTCTTGCGAAGGCTTTCGCAGAGTTGCGCCGAGGCATGACCCGCACCGACGATTACGATACGCTCTGGATGGGCCATGATTTCAATCCCCCTCGTCAACGAATACCCAAACGCTATTTCATGCCCGCAAAGCTGCTTCAACTGCAAACCGAAGGACATCATCCATGACTATCAAAACCGGCGATCATCTGCCTGACGCCACCTTTGCCACCATGACTGCCGAAGGCCCGAAGCCGATGACCACCAGTGAAGCTTTCGCTGGCAAGACTGTGGCCGTCTTCGCCGTGCCGGGGGCGTTTACACCGACATGCCATCTCAACCATCTGCCCGGTTTTATGGCCAAAGCCGATGACCTGCGCGCGCGGGGGGCCGAGGCAATCTATTGCATCTCGGTCAATGACCCTTTCGTGCTGGGCGCATGGGCGGATGCCACCGCGTCTGCCGGTGATATTACGATGCTGGCGGATGGGTCCGCAGCCTTCACCAGTGCTATCGGCATGGAGCTTGATCTGACCGAACGCGGCCTTGGCATACGCTCGAAACGCTATGCCATGCTGGTGGAAGATCGGGTCGTCAAGACGCTGTTGATCGAGGATAGTCCCGGTGAGGCAGTCAAAAGCACGGCGGATGCCTTGCTCGATGCGATGGGCTGATGCGGCCTAATTAACCCGATAACGATACCGCCTTGTTAGTATCCCTCGCCAATATACTGGCGGGGGGGACAGGCAAATGCAGATAAGAATCGGGATACTGGCGATCATGTTGGCCATGGGGATGGCGGGTGAAGCACAGGGGAAAAAATTCTCGTTTGGCTTCGGTTCCGGCAAGGCCGGAAAATCAGCGGAAGCCCCGAAAACTGATGAGGATGGAGAGAGCGGCAGCGGCATCGTGGACGGGGCTGATCTTCTGGGGGAGGCCGCTGGCCATGCCATCGGCGGTGGCGGTTCAGACGACAAGGACGAGGAAATCCGTGTGCGTGTGGATGAGGCCCGCGATCTTGGAGCGGGAATCGTGGCCCGGCGCAACGGTTATGGCAATCAATCCGTGCTGCGGGTCAGGCGAGGCAATAATGCCGAGATCGCGACCCGCTCCAACCCATCGAAACCGCTGGCCATCGAAGCCGCAAAATTGTTGAAGCTGCGAACATTGCCAGCCACCGGCACGGTGGATCGCGAGGCGTTGGTGGCTCAGGGTATTTTGCGCCCGGCTACGGATGCGGATGTCGCGGCATGGGAAGCGTTGTCAAAGGCGCGGAGTGGCTTTGGCGGTGCAAGGATTGCGCGAAACTCTGGCACGGTCTATGTTCTCCAGCGCCCGGTAAGGGGCACCGACCTGCTGACGAGTGTGGCGGTGGGGGGATCGAAGGAAACGCCGCTAATCCTGCCCGCGCATCTCTCGCTTGACCAGGCTCCACTTGGGGCAAGCGTCTATCACCAGATGTCCGATGGGCAATGTTTTGGCAAGGGGTTGGGATGCCTCGCCTTCCATGATGAAGCGAAAGATGTCTCACTCGCGACTTGTTTGCCGGGGGTTGGTAAGGACGTGGAGGTTTACGCTTTCGGGGTCTATCAAGGCGCCCGCCAAAGAAAAACCGATGTGAAAATCGGCACCCGCCATCGCAACAAGACCGGGCAGGTGGACATCTATGTTGCGCCGACTGAAAAGCCGGTGGTGCTGACGCTCGGATCATATGAGCCGGTCGTCTGGGCAATCCATAAGGCCGAGGGCGCGCGCGTGGCCGGGGTATTGGTGCGCGGATTCCACGATCAGGCCGTCACGGGCACTGACGCGCCGGTGCGGTTTTCGACGCGGGCAAGCGGGTTGGCCGATGGCTGTGGCAGCTATAAAATGAGCCATAGCCTAAAGCCGGCACGCGAGATCTGGGCGGCGGAGACACGGGCATTGTTCGGGCGCGACGCCATGCAATTCGATGGCAAATATGCAGGCCGCATTTTTGCGGTCGGTGCCTGGGAAGGGCTGGATGGGGCCGCACCGTTGGCGGTCAATGCTGCGGAAATCCGGTCGAGCGGGGCGATTTCCTCAACCCCTTCAGAAGAGGATGCCCCGACCAAGCGACTTGCATTGCTGGGGGCGGGGGTATTCGTGTTCCGTCGTCAGATTATGAAATATATCAACGGATAACCGGGCTTGCCGGTGCACTGATTGAAGGCTTGTTTGGCATGTTTTTCGCTAGTTCGCTGGTCGATATAGTCATATCTATCTGAAATAGAAGGATTTTACGTGTCGCAGAACTGTCATCGTTCTGTTGCATGGTCGTATCGAAAAAATTCGATCCTGTGGAGGCCGGGGCAGACGCCATACCCTTTCGGCAGGTGCGCGATGTATAAGATTGACGAATTGTTGCGAATGCGCACTTTGCCCCGGACGAACCCGAAAGGCGCGACCCGCGCCGCCGCAAAGGAGAACTTCACGCATGAAGTCCCGCAATATCCTCGCCCTCGCCGCAACCGTTGCTTTCGCTGCCACCACAGCCAACGCCCGCGACGAAATCCGCATCGTTGGTTCATCGACCGTTTTTCCCTTTTCGACAGCGGTAGCCGAGCAATTCGGCAAGAAAACCGATTTTGAGACGCCGATAGTCGAAGCGACCGGATCGGGTGGTGGTCTCAAGCTTTTCTGTGCCGGAGTTGGGGCCGAACATCCCGATATCGCCAATGCCTCGCGCCGGATAAAGCTGAAGGAATTCAACCTCTGCAAGGATAATGGCGTGACTGAGATCATCGAGGTCAAGATTGGCTTTGATGGCATCGTCATCGGTAATGCAATCGACTCGCCCTCTTTCGACCTGACCCGTGAAGACATTTACAAGGCTCTCGCCAGCGAGGTCAGCCAATATGGGCGTTTGACCAAAAACACTTTCAAGACATGGGACGAAGTGAACCCTTCACTACCCGCCCAGCCTATCGAGGTTCTTGGTCCGCCCCCGACCTCCGGTACCCGCGATGCCTTCGAGGAATTGGCGATTCACGAGGGCGCACGCGAAGCGGGCCTCGACAAGAAAGAGGCAAGGAAAGTCGTGATCCGCGACGATGGCGCGTATATCGAATCCGGCGAGAACGATAATCTCATCGTTTCGAAGCTTGAGGCAGACCCCGCAAAACTTGGCGTCTTCGGCTTCTCGTTCCTTGACCAGAATGCCGACCGCATCAAGGGATCAAAAGTGGATGGTGTCGAGCCAACCTTCGACAATATCGCATCCGGCGAATACCCTGTCTCCCGCTCGTTGTGGTTCTACGTCAAAAAAGCCCATATCGGCGTGATCCCCGGTATCGAGGACTTCATGGCCGAATTTGTCGATGAGGATGCCATTGGCGAAGACGGGTATGCCGTCGAAAAAGGTCTTATCCCGCTGGAGGATGATGAACGCGATATGTTTCTCTCGTCTATCGAGAACCAGACCGTTATGACGGGCGAAGAAGGCCTCAAATAAGGCTGCTGATATGACACATGCAGGTCAGGAGTTCTGGCCTGCGCTCGCCATAACCGAACGGGTTGGGGAATGACGATGTTGAGTTGGGCCGCCCTTCTCGTCTGTGCGCTTGCCGTCGCGGGGTTTTTCGTGGCGAAGGGCCGGGCCGTGGCGTTGGGGGGCGATACTCCGGCAATCCTTCATTCCCGCCCTGTCTATCACGGCGGTTTCGTTGCAATCCGCACGGCACTTGCGGGGTTGTGTGTGCTGATCTTCGGATTGATCCTCAGCAATATCGCGATTCGTTGGGCGCTTTATTCCGGCTTGCCCGCCGGGTTGTCCGGGATTGAGCGTGACCTGATCGTTTCTGATGGCGTGGCCCTTGCGGGTGGCAACCTCGCTTCGCGATCCGGCGAAGCGCGGGATGTCGTGGCGGCGCTGTATGCGCGGCTCTCCATGATACAGGGCTGGGGTTTGGCGCTGGCCTCGGTTGGCGTGGCCGGGTTCGCGCTGATGCGCGGCCTGCGTCAGGTGTCCATTCCCTTCCGCGCTCGCAGCCGCTTTGAACGGATCGTGCAGATTGTACTGGCCATCTCGGCGGGTATTGCGGTGCTGACGACCATCGGGATCGTCGCGTCGCTATTGGGCCAGACGCTTGTATTTTTCTCGGAAATTCCTGTCTGGAATTTCCTGTTCGGCACGCTCTGGTCGCCGCTGTCGGGCGTGCATGATGGCGCGATGGACCCTGGGAAAGTTGGCGCAGTCCCGCTTTTTGCCGGGACGCTGCTCATCACGGTTATCGCCATGCTGGTTGCGGTTCCTGTGGGGCTTTTCTCGGCCATCTATCTCTCGGATTTTGCCAGTGCGCGGGCGCGTAGCATTATCAAGCCGATGCTGGAAATCCTCGCGGGTATCCCCACCGTGGTCTACGGCTTCTTTGCCGCCATTACGGTTGCGCCTTTCCTGCGCGATACCGGCGCGGCCATGGGGCTCTCGGTCAGTTCGGAGAGTGCGCTGGCCGCCGGGGTTGTTATGGGCATTATGATTATTCCCTTCATCTCGTCGCTTTCGGATGACGTTATCAACGCCGTTCCCCAATCCTTGCGCGACGGCTCCTATGGTCTGGGCGCCACGAAGGCCGAGACTATCCGCAATGTTATTCTCCCCGCTGCCTTGCCGGGGATCATGTCTGCCGTTCTTCTTGGCGTCAGCCGCGCGATTGGTGAGACGATGATTGTCGTCATGGCGGCAGGGCAGGGTGCGAACCTGACCGCTAATCCGCTGGAGGCTGTCACCACCGTCACCGTGCAGATCGTCGCCCTTATCACTGGCGATACGGAGGCATCCACCGCCGCCGGACCCGCTTTTGCGCTGGGTTTTACGCTTTTCTGCATCACGCTCATCTTCAACATCTGGGCGTTGCGTCTCGTCCGCAAGTATCGGGAAGTCTATGACTGAGGCTGCGACCCCCCCGCCTGATGCCTCGTTCCATTCGAGCGAGGAAGCCGTCGCGCGCCTGAAAAAGCGCCGGTCGGCAGAAACGCGCCTGAAGCTTTATGGCATGATCGCCATCGGGCTGGCCGCGCTGGCCCTTGTCGCCCTTCTCTGGAACATCGTCGCGCGCACCATGAATGCGGCGACCGAGCATTACATCGCCATCGAAGCGCAGATTGAGCCGGACGAAGACGATTTCCTCAAGGTAGTCAAAAAATCCGCGCGGGCGAGCTTTCCCTATGTTTCCGGGCGCACCGGCAAACGTGAACTCTATGGCCTTTTCTCTGATGGGGCCGCCGATGACATGCGCCGCGCGCAGGAGGCCGGAACGCTGGAAACCGGCGAGGCCGTCCCCATGCGCTTTCTGGTGTCCGATACCGCTGACCTCTATATGCGCGGTGAATTTGGCGCGCTGGAATCGCAGGAGAGCGCAGGCGGGTTGACCATCACTGAAGATGGCAAAAAGTTTGTCCTGCGCGCACAGGACAAGGCTTTCATTGATGCCGTTGGCCGGGCCAAGGCCGGGCTTGCCCGTGAGGCAGATAGTCTGCGGCAACAGGCGGCGCGTCAGATCGCGGGTATCACGGTACAGCAAGCGCGCCTCGATAGTGTCACCGGCCTCGAACGCGAGGATATGCTCGCCCAGATCGACGGCTTCAGGAAGACGCGTGATCGTCTGGAAGGGCAGGCATCCGCCCTTGATGCCCTTATCACCGGCAGTGGCGACACCCGCCTTGAACTTACGGATCGCATGGCCAGCTTCTTTGTCATGGTCAATGGCGGTATCCTCAAGCTGACCGAAGTATCCGCCGACACGGCCCTTGCTGTGCCACTCGTCCCGCTGGACAGTGCCGACCCGGTTGCCGGGGGCGCATGGACACTCCGCATCCTTGACCGGCCCGAAGTCGGACGCCCGGTAAAGGATCAACAGGTTGCCATCCTTGAAACCCTGCAACGCGAAGGGCGGATCGAAGAAGTCGCAAACTGGAAATTCTTTTCCCTGAGCGATTCCACCCAACCGGAAATCGCCGGAATCAAGGGCGCACTCATTGGCAGCTTATGGACTATGCTGGTGACGTTTTCCCTCGCTTTTCCTATTGGGGTGATGGCGGCAATCTATCTGGAGGAGTTTGCGCCGAAGAACCGTTTCACGGATTTCATCGAGGTGAACATCAACAATCTCGCCGCTGTTCCCTCCATCGTCTTCGGTTTGCTTGGTCTGGCGGTTTTCCTCAATTTCTTTGGTGTGCCGCGTTCCTCGCCATTGGCCGGGGGATTGGTGCTGGCCCTGATGACCCTGCCCACCGTTATCATTGCGGCGCGGGCCGCTATCCGGGCAGTTCCGCCTTCGATCCGCTGGGCGGCGATGGGCATTGGGGCATCGAAGACCCAAACGGTTTTCCACCATGTTTTGCCGTTGGCCATGCCCGGAATCCTGACCGGCACGATCATTGGCATGGCGCAGGCACTGGGCGAGACTGCCCCGCTCCTGATGATTGGCATGGTTGCCTTCATCACCGCCGTGCCAGAGGGTATCACCGACAGCGCGACCGTCCTGCCCGTGCAGGTCTTCAACTGGGCCAATGCTTCCGAACGGGCCTTCGATATGCGAACTGCCGCTGCAATCGCCGTATTGCTGGCGTTCCTCGTTGTGATGAACGCGATAGCCATCATCTTGCGCAAACGCTTTGAGCGGCGCTGGTAGGAAATGACGATGACCGAAACCGATCCGATCAAGTTCCGCTGTCAGGGCGTCAATGTCTGGTATGGGCAAACCCATGCCATCAAGGACAATGACATCGACATCCATGATAAGGCGGTAACTGCCTTCATCGGCCCGTCCGGCTGTGGAAAATCGACCTTTCTGCGCTGTCTCAACCGGATGAATGACACCATCGATATTTGCCGCGTTTCCGGCTCGCTGCTGCTGGATGGCGAGGATATATATTCGCGTGAGATAGACCCCGTGCAATTGCGGGCGCGGGTTGGAATGGTTTTTCAAAAGCCAAACCCCTTCCCCAAATCCATCTATGACAATGTGGCCTATGGTCCCCGCATCCACGGCCTCGCGCGCAACAAGGCCGATCTTGATGTCATCGTCGGGGAAAGCCTTGGTGCAGCGGGCCTGTGGGACGAGGTGAAAGACCGCCTCGCGGCCCCCGGCACGGGCTTGTCCGGTGGTCAGCAACAGCGCCTGTGCATCGCCCGCGCCATCGCGACCAAGCCCGAAGTCCTTCTTATGGACGAGCCATGCTCGGCCCTTGATCCCATCGCGACCGAGACGGTTGAGGAACTTATCTCCGGCCTTGGCGAGCGATATTGCGTGGTGATCGTCACCCATTCGATGCAGCAAGCCAACCGCATTTCCCGGCGCACGGCTTTCTTTCATCTCGGCAATCTGGTCGAGTACGATACGACGGACGCAATCTTTTCGACCCCGCAGGACGAGCGCACGATAGGCTATGTCAGCGGGCGGTTCGGATGACACCAGGATCGAGGGGCGAATGACATGACTTTTCAGGCAGAGATGAACGCGCTTGATGCGGCGATTTCGCAATTTGGCGGCGCAGCGGAAGAACAGCTTTCCCGCGCGCTCGATGCCCTGGTTCAGCGTGACACGGCGCTGGCGAACCGGGTGATTGCGGGCGACAAGGCGCTCGACGTCATGGAAATGCAGATCGGGCGCGATACGGCGGCGATGTTCACCCGGCGGCAACTCATGGCCGGTGATTTGCGCACTGTGCTGGCCATCATCAAGATCGCTTCAACCATCGAGCGGATCGGTGATCTCGCGAAGAACACAGCCCGTCGCTCGATTGTCCTCAGCGACCATGCGCCCCTCAAGACGGTTTCTGCCGTCGCGCGGCTGGGCCGGTCAACGATGATGCAATTCTCCGAATCCCTTGATGCCTTTGCCCAGCGCGACGATGACATGGCCATGACGGTCTGGCGCAAGGATGAGGAACTCGACAATCTTTACAATGGCTTGCAACGAGAGATCGTGCAGGAGATGGCGGCCACTCCCGAAGACGTGGCGGAAAACACGCAATTGCTCTTTATCGCCAAGAATATGGAGCGGATCGGCGACCACGCGACCTTTGTGGCCGAGATGGCCCATTACATCGTGACCGGACAGCCCATGGATGAGAAACGCCCCAAGGGTGTGCCGGATGGCTCGCCAGAGGCGGTCTTCGGGTAAATCCGATGAGCCAGCGCATTCTTGTGGTGGAGGATGAAGACGCCCTTTGCACGCTGCTTGAATATAATCTGGAGGCGGGGGGCTTTACGCCCGTCATTGTGCGCGACGGTGATGAGGCACTTTTGCGATTGGCCGAGGAGGAATTCGATCTCGCGCTTCTCGACTGGATGCTTCCCGGCACGTCCGGCATCGAAATCTGTCGCCGGATTCGGGCAAAGCCTGAAACCCGCACCCTGCCGGTTATCTTGCTCACCGCGCGGGGTGAGGAGGATGACCGGGTGCGCGGCCTTGATACCGGCGCGGATGATTACGTCACAAAGCCCTTTTCTGTCAGTGAGTTACTGGCCCGTATCCGCGCAATCCTGCGCCGGAGTGGTGACGGGGATGATGCCTTGCGCGCTGGCGATATTTCGCTGGATGCCGAAACGCGGCGCGTTCACCGGGGTGATCGTGAGATACGGCTTGGCCCCACTGAATTTCGCTTGCTCGAAACCCTGATGAAGCGTCCGGGCCGGGTCTACAGCCGCGAGCAATTGCTCGATCTGGTCTGGGGGCGCGATATCTATGTCGAGGCCCGCACTGTCGATGTCCATGTTGGTCGCTTGCGCAAGGCTCTCAACCGCCCCGGCGAAACCGACCCCCTTCGCACTGTCCGCGCGGCGGGCTATGCCTTTGATGAAACCTATGGGTAGGCACTTCAGAACATATTGGTTTGTAAGTCTTCGTTCCGGAATCCGCCACCCTTCGCGTCGATGGAAGGAATACCAATCATGTTGGCAAGCATGTGATTCATTACTTCGGCTATATTATCGAAGGCCGCATGACGAAGCTTCTCAGATGCAAGGCGCTTTACATCAGAAGGCAGATCGTCCAGCGCAAGTGTCTTCTGAGCGTCGCTCAGGATCGCATCGGCGGCTGGCAATTTTTCGATATGGACATGATTGATCTTCGCCATCCACGATTTCGATTGTGCGGCTTCTTCCCAATGACGGCGCAAACCTGCGATCCGCGTGTTGCGGGTGTCATGAAAACTGTTTGAGACAAGATGTAGCAATGACTTGCGATACGGCTCCATCGATATGTCGGCGGCGGCGTCGGCCCCTTCGGGCAGTGTGTATAGCGTCACGTCGATATTGCGCGATGTGATCGGTTTCTGGAACCGGGCGAGTTCATCAATGGTACAGGCGGGGGCGAACAGCGAAATGGAATCGACAACATCCCGGATCAACAGGTTCTTTTCGGCCCCAATTCGCGCAGCTAGGCCTTGCAACAGGAAGATTCCACTACCGTGTCCGGCATAATGCACCTTCATCGGCTCATGACCGCATTGCTCGCAACGCACGGCATCGAGCAGCATCTTAACAGCTTTCCACGCCCCTGCTCTGCTCTCCTGTTCGTGTAGGACTCCGGGTGAGGGTATGGCGAAGCAGTCATAGGCATTCTCTCGAATATCTCGCCAGATTGCCGACCCAATTGGGTTCATTAACCGTTCCAGCAGATGATCCGATACGCGCGCATTGCCATTGGTCTGGGCGGCGATACGTGGTGCCAGTCCGCGCAGCACTTCCTGTACCATCTCGGCAAAACCCGTGCGCCAGAAGAAGAAGATCGGATAGACATCATTCGCCTTGAAGGTTTTGGCCAGCGTTGCGCATCGTTCGGAGGCCGCTTCTATCGTGTCCAGCCCGCCATGGGCGTAGAACAGTAGGTGCTTGTACTTGTCTCGCTTTGCACGAAGAATCCTCGCTGTCTCGCGAAAGGTTGTGAGCGTGTTGTCATAGGGAGGTTCGTTCACGAGGACGCCGCCGCGCATATGGATGAAATGTCCAAAGGCATCCCGACTGCGCGGGGTGTGGCTACCGCGCTTGCTAACGCTTTGCTCGCCAGGGCGCTGAACGTGATAGCCGCCACCATAGGCCGCGTTTTTACGCGTTGGAGCGGTCAGACGCAAAACCCATGCATCGAGGACATTGCGCGCCCAGTCATCGTAGGACCAATGCGCAACGCCTGGTAAAGGCGTGTCTTCCCCATCGATGATGGCGGCTCCCTTCGGTAGATTGGAGCGGACGTTGTAATCGTTGCCCATCACAAAGTGGCGCTTCATGTCCGTAAGCGTCTTCTTGTGCTTGGCGACCGGATTGAATTTGCCCCAACTCCGGCTTCTGGAATTCAGGACGAGGAAGCCCTCCTGATCGTACCCGACGATTGCAAATGCATGACCGCCGATGAGATCGACGTTGCGAACGGCCCCGTTATCCGATTGTGGCAAGATGATTTTACCGTCATTTTCGCGCACATTCCTGCGCGACCAACCTTCATGGATCATCGCTGAACAAAGGATCGCGCCGACCTCGGCAATGGCGGTATGATAGTGGTTCAGCACATGCCGCAGACGGAAATACGCGCCCAGGATCACCGCCCGCGCGTCCTTGGCGACATCCTTGTCCAGCTCCCACATCACGTCCCCCACGATGTAAGGAGCTTTGCGGTCATCACAGAGGCCGCAATGGTAGAACCCCTTCACGGCCCCGCGCAGCGACGATCCGGGCAGCCCGTCGTCGGGATGATCATCGTAGATCTTCGCGCTCTCATATGCCATGCGGGCGCTCAATTTCAGTGGAACATCGGCTCCTTGCATGTATCGTTTGATGTTTTGCAGGTCGAGCACGGCGGCCAGAGCCTGACCCGTACAACTGCCCTCGCTTCCCTGCCTACGAACGCGGAAATGGGGATGCAGTATGTTCTGGGCGTGGTTATGGGGCGGGACTTCGATGAGGGTTGGCTGATAATAGATATCGCGATAATCGACCGGATCTGGCCGTACGTTCAGGCGCATCCTGTCGAAGGTGCCGCCATCCGCGCTTTCAAATTGCCGCTGCATCGCAGCACGCTGTTCGCTGGAGTAGCATTCCTCACCCGCCAGATCGCTCCACTTGATGGTCGGCGGTTCTGTTAGGCTCTGTGACATAGCGCGCTTCCCCCAGTTATTGCTGCTCAAGCGCGGATTCCTGCTTTCTCCAGTTCTTTCCGAAACTTATCGGCTACGCGCTTGAACCCGTTATCTTTTGGGTGCAATTCGTCGTACCAATCCTCACCGACGAGGCCACGGTTATCGACAAGGACCGTGTCTTTCACCGCTCCAGAATCGATCATTGCCTGCAATTCGGCATAGAAGCGGTCGATCATGATGCGCACGATCTGCCTCTGGAAGTCCGGTGAGGTGATCCTGCGCTTTCGCAGCCAGTCGCCGAGCCAGCCGTCCCTTGGTGGCATCTTCATGCCTTGGTCTTCGAGCGGATTGGCATGGTCGTACCCGTGGATGAAGATTTTGATGCCGGGATTACTGTCGTTGATTGACGTGATAATATCGACGTAATTGGTGCGGATTTCCTTCATCAGGGTCTCGAACTTGCCCATATCGATATGGGCCTGAGCATCAGATCCATCGGTGAAATCGACGAGATAATCATAGAATGTCTCACCCACCAGATCATTGCCTCCGGCGGATAACAGCACGCCATCAACCTTAATATCGTGCTCATCCTTCAATTCAAACAGTCGATCCTCAAACTCACGTTCCTCGACCATACCGCGCAATTCGTCGCCTGCTGCACTGAGACAGAGGATGGAATACGGCGCATCGGTCAGCTTTTCGTCGCTCAGGTAATCGATCGTGTCGTTCAGCCAGACCGGATATTCGAACCAGCTATCTCCCTCGGCAAGCAGGATGGGACGGCGCGATCCATCGGCGCGTGTTTTCCGGATACTCTTGAAGAACGCCTTCTCCCGCCGCGAACGGAAGATGCTGTTGAGAAACCCGAGCCCCAGATCGCCTCGTGTCAACTCGTCGTTCTGCGCGACATCTGCGACGGTATCGGGATTCGGCTGAAGGACAGGGGCCATACCGCCACCCCGCCCATCCTTGGTCGCGATCAGATATTGTTCGAGTTCTTTTTCGTTGACTTCAGGGTCGGCGAGTTTTTGTTGAAGCTCTTTGTATGAAATTTTATTAGCCATGACAGAATACCTTCCAAAATGTATGGCATTATTACTGTTCGAATCAGTTTTACATTTTTAAATTGAATTTTGCAATTATTGGGGGAAATTGGAGCCTGCACTCCCAAAAAATACATTGAGTGTTATTTAATCAGTATACAAATTGTCGTGTTGATCAAGTTGAATAAATAAATAACATTAACATGTTAAGTATTTTGTGCGTCTGAAGGGTGATCGATTCCATTTTTAAGTGGAACTATTTGGTAATCCCGAATATCCACGCTTTCGATACAGCCAAGATTGACCCCGTATTCCTGAGGGTTTGAGCGCCGTCGATGGTGGGTATTGTTGCCGCATATGCTGCAAAACCAATGCTCCGCCACCCCTGTTCCAAAGCGATAGAGCCGCAACGCTTCCTCCCCCCGCACCACCCGCAAGGCGGCCAGCGGAACCGAGGCCACTACCGTCCCCCGGCGACGGCACATCGAGCAATCACAACGGCGCGGATCAACGATCCCGTCCGGCATATCGAGGGCCAGTTCCACCGCCCCGCAATGGCATGTCGCGCGTTTTTTCATCGCGTCTCTCCTGATGTGATCCCATTTATTCAGCATACGGATAATATACCCGCAATCCGGCCCTACTGTGCAATGGCCCTTTCCGCTTCGACCATCGCGCGGGCGCGCAAGGCGAGATCGTGGCAATCGGTGAGCAGGGCGTCCACATCCCGCTTGCCCTTATCCCGGTTTCCGGGCGCACGGCCTGAGCGAATGGGATAAAGCCGCGAGAACGCCCCTTTCGCTTTCATCCGGTCCCGCCGCGCATACCAGCGGGTCAGCCGTCTGGCCTGTCCGGGCAGATCGGTCAGCGCCGCCTGCATCGCCTCCAGCCGTCGCCGCAGCGTCGCGGTATTCATCGGGTCATTGTCGCCGGGGGCGGGAGTGCCGGGGCGCGGGGTCCAGTCATCTAAAGACGAAATGCGCGGCCCGCGCGCCCCCGCTGTCCGGGGTGCTGGATCGGGATTACGGGGTAGATCAGTCAGGCGGAAAACCGGCTTGCGCGTGCTGCCCGTATTGGTCGGAATATCCGCCGGACAACCTCCCTCACGCCATGCCGGGATTGGCAGATCACGGGCCGCTGTGAAGATCAGGCGTCGCAGCGCCGATTCCATCGGGACCAGCCGCGCCAGCACGGCCCGCTTCAAATGACGGGGCATCATCGTTCCGGTTCCGAGCATGGCAAACACCCCCGCGAGCAGCTTGATCAGCCGCCCCCGGTTCGCCTCCACCATCCCGTCCCAGTTCCAGTGCCGCACAATGTTTCCGTCAATTGAACATAACATGAACAATTGAGCGGAGTTTTACCCCGATGTCAACACCGCGCGCTGCGATTCCCCCCCCCTTCTTAACAACCGGGGTCTTATGCTGGCGAGGGAAGAACACGGGCGGGCCACCTGTCCCGTACGAGTTGCGATAAACGTCGTTCTGACGTAACCGGAAGATATGGCATCCGAACCTTCATCACGCGGTTGGGTCTGGCATTCAACCCCTCAGAGCATCGGGGCCGGTAAACCCTCGATCCTCGCGATTTTTGAAATCGTGGTTGCGCTGGCCCTTTATTTCGGGGCGGCGCGCGTTTTTGGCTGGTGGTTTCCCATCCTCATCAGCGCCATCGCCGCGCCCCTCGTCCTGTTGCGCTCCGAGGCATCGGTCGGGCGGGCGGTGACGATGTGGGAGGAATATAATAGGAAAGGGGATCGGGATGAGATTCCGCGAAGCGAACTGATTCTGATTGTTGTGCTTGGATTTATGGCCTCTTTCGCGGTTTCATGGTGGCCGGCCACGCATTGGCTTGATGGTCACGCAGGATGGGGTCTGTTCTGGCGTTCCGCTATGATTGGAATTTTGGCCATCAATATTTCAATGGCGGTAGCGGGAGCGTTAGCGGGAGCGGTAGCGGTAGCGGTAGCGGGAGCGGGAGCGGGAGCGGTGCTTCTGATCGGGCCGGGACTCGCTTTTGGTCTTTTTATCCACACTCTTTTTATTCGTATTGCCAGCATCCTGCGCGAATGGCGGGATGGCCTGATCGATTTGCCCGCCAACTGGCGGCGCGTGATGCTGCATGAGGATCTGTGGCATCCGCCAGAGCTTCTCCCCGGCGTCAGCGAGGACGCCATGGGAATCTTTAATCCCCGTAGCATCTGGAAGATGACTGACGGTGAAACCGGGCTGGCTTACGGCGCATTTTATTTATTCAAAACCATCCTGATAATCATCTGGTTTGCCCCGGCCATCCTATGGCGGTTCGCCCTGAAATCGACCTTCTGGCTTTACGGCCCCGCGCTGTTGATCGCTTATCCAAAGGCCGAAGGGCGTCAGCAATGGCTGTCCCGCCGCATGACGGCGTGGGAGCGGCATCAATGGATACTGGCGCTTATCCTGCTTGGCGTCAGCTTCGCGACCCTGACCGGATTTTCGGCCCTGTTCGGGATGTGGGCGCAGGCATCAGAGGCAGGTGTCCCCTTCTTCCTCACCTGGGCGCTTACCCTCGATTGGGGTGCACTCATTACACAGCCATGGCGGCTGCTCTCGTTACTCAACCTGATTTGCGCGCTTGCCATATTCTACTGGCGCGACCATTTGCGCGCGCGCATCGAGAATGGTGAAACGGTGTCGATGCAAGGCTGGCCCGTGGGCTG
>CALFFK010000067.1 GCA_937957975.1 uncultured Neomegalonema sp. | reverse complement strand
GAAGCCGCCCATTCCCTGACCCCGCGACAATGGCAACGGCTGGAGGCGGCGGCGCTGCATTTTGTTTCTGTTTACCGTACACCAACCAATTTATCCGATTCTGTGGCCAATAACACCGGGTTTGACCTGCGATTCGACGTTGTTCTCGTCGGTCGGGATGGCCGCGCCCGGTGGATCGAAAACGCGCGCGGGTTCGACGAGTTTTAGGGCCATGCGCGCCCCTATCAAGGCCGCCCCATGTCCAAACGCATTCTCGCCGCCGCTGTGCTTGCTACGCTGACCCTCGCCGCCTGTAACAACACGCCCCAAGCCTATCATGCGCATCGCACGGTCGGCACAACCCTTGATGATGCCTCCATCCAGCTCGCCCTCAATCGCGATATGCAGCAGGGGTTGCCCCACTTCATCACCCGCATCGGCACAGAGGTCCGCGAAGGCCGCGTGTTGATTGTCGGCACGGTTGAAAGCCCGACCCAACGGCTGGAAGCCTCAAAGATCGCGTGGCAGATCCGGGGCGTGCGCGATGTCGTCAATGAGCTTCAGGTCGAAGATCCGCAGGGTTTTCTCAGCTATGCCAGCGATTCCCGCATCTCAAACCAGATGCGTGTGCGCTTGCTGACCGCCAATCGCGTACAGGCCGGAAATTACGACATCGAAACCGTGAAAGGCGTTGTCTACATCCTCGGTATCGCCCGCACGGAAGAGGAACTGGAACACGTCGCTTATCTCGCCGCGACGATTTCGGGTGTGAAACGGGTTGTCTCTCACGCGCTTCTCGCGGATGATCCGCGTCGTCTGGACAGGCCACGCCATGCCTCGACAACAACCTATCAGTAAGGGCCGCCGATTGGCGCGCCCGATACCGGGAGCGCCGCCATGCCACTCGCTGTCGGGGTCCAGATGGACCCCATTGATGCCATTGATATAGACGGCGATTCTACCTTCGCCATGTCGCTGGAGGCGCAAAACCGGGGCCATTCCCTGTTTTACTACCTGCCCGGTGATCTGGGGATGCGTGACGGGCGGGTGTTCGCCCATGGCCATCCCCTGACCCTGCGCCGCCAGAAGGGCGCGCATTTTGACATCGGCCCCCGCGAAACGCGCGATCTGGCCGATCTCGATGTTATTCTGCTGCGGCAAGACCCGCCCTTTCACATGGGCTATATCACCAGCACGCATCTGCTCGACCGGGTGCATCCCGATACGCTGGTGGTCAATGATCCGACCTGGGTGCGCAATTACCCCGAAAAAATCCTCGTCACCGACTATACAGACCTGACGCCGGACACGCTTATCACCCGCAATCTCGATGACATCCGCGCCTTTGGGCAGGAACATGGCGGGATGATCCTCAAGCCGCTGTACGGAAATGGCGGGGCAGGGGTGTTCAAGCTGGATGCAGACCTGAAAAACCTGACCAGCCTGCATGAAATGTTCGTGGAACGCAGCGCCGAACCCCTGATCGCCCAAGCCTTTCTGCCCGATGTCACCAAAGGCGACAAGCGCGTGATCCTTGTGGATGGTGAGCCGGTCGGGGCCATCAACCGGGTTCCGGCCAAGGGGGAAACCCGCTCGAACATGCATGTTGGCGGGCGACCCGAAAAGGTGGCCCTGACCGAGCGCGACCGCGAAATCTGCGCCCGGATCGGGCCGCTGCTGCGCGAAAAGGGCCAGATATTCGTCGGTATCGACGTGATTGGCGATTACCTCACCGAAATCAACGTCACTTCGCCCACGGGTATTCAGGAACTCTCCCGCTTTGACGGTATCGACGTGCCCGCGATGATCTGGGATGCGATTGAGGGGCGGTTATAAAGATGAGCAACCGCAACCCCTCTCTCGCCACGCGTATCGCGCAGGCGCTGAGGTATCTTGACCCGGAAACCGGGGCCGTGATCCCGCCTATCCAGCCGGTGGCAACCTATGCGCGGGACGGGGCGTATCAGCCGCTAAAGCCCTATTGGTATCGCCGCGACGGCAATGAAACGACGGCCCATGCCGAGGCGGTGATTGCCACATTGGAGGAGGCCGAAGAATCCCTGCTGTTCTCGTCGGGCATGTCTGCCGCTGTGGCGGTGATCGACGCCATGGAAACAGGCGCGCATGTGGTCGTGCCAGAAGTGATGTATCACGGCGTTCTCGACCGCTTTCAGAATGCCGCCGCCAAACAGCGCCTTGATGTCAGCTATTACCCGGCGGGTAATCTCGACGCGATGGCCGCTGCGCTCCGCCCCGGTGAAACGCGGCTGGTCTGGGCCGAGACGCCGAATAACCCCTATTGGGAAGTCACGGACATTGCCGCCGCCGCCGAACTGGCCCATGGCGCGGGGGCGCTGTTGCTGACTGATTGTACGGGCACGCCGCCCTGTGCCACGCGGGCGCTGGATTTCGGGGCGGATATATCCTTTCATTCAGCCACCAAATATCTCAATGGCCATTCTGATATTACTGCCGGGGTTCTGTCGGTGCGCGAAACCGGCGATTTCTGGGGCGAGATCGCCCTGACGCGCAGATTGCAAGGCACTGTGCTGCAATCCTTTGACGCATGGCTCCTGATCCGGGGGATGCGGACCCTGTTTTTGCGGTATGAGCGGGCAACAGAGAACGCATTGGCCTTTGCGCGCCATTTTGAGGGGCATCCGGCGCTAGAGGCCGTGCTGTATCCCGGTCTGCCATCGCATCCCGGCCATGAGGTCGCCAAACACCAGACCGGCGGCATGTTTGGCGGGATGCTCTCTGTCATCACCACCGGCACTGAGCAGACGGCTATCGATACGGTTACGGGCTGCGAAATCTTTTATCCCGCCACATCGCTGGGCGGCGTCGAAAGCCTTGTGGAGCATCGCAAGACCGTCTCAGGAGAAGGTTTCCCCGTCCATCCGCGCCTGATCCGGTTGTCTATCGGTATCGAGGATGCCAGCGATCTTATCGCTGATTTCGAGCAGGCACTGGAGCGGGCAGTGAAGTAATCTTTCTGGTTTTTCCCGCTCCTGTCATGCTTTCGTTTATGAGCATGGCAGGGGCCATTCAAACCCCTATGGCTTCGCGCAGCTTGTACCACCACATGCCCAACGCCAGCATCCCCTGACCGGCTCGCTCACCAAAAGGGTTCTTCGCGTGGGGGACGTTTGCGAAATGGTCGAAGCGATCCATTGTTCCGGCCACGGCCTCGGCCATCACACCCGCCACGATATGCGAGGTGGCGATGCCATGGCCTGAATAGCCTTGCGCATACCAGATATTTGGCGCGGTTCGCCCAAGCATCGGCACCCGGTTCGGCACGATCCCGGCCTGACCCGACCACGCGAAATCAATGCCGATTCCGGCAAGGCGCGGAAAGGTTTTTTCCAGCGCGGGACGCAGCTCTCCGGCGATGTCTGCGCTTGCCTTGCCTGAATAATTGGCCCCACCACCGAACAGCAGACGCCGATCGGCAGTCAGGCGATAGTAATCGAGCACAAAGCGGGTGTCATAGACCGCCAGATTATGCGGATTGATTGCCCGGGCTTCCTCTGCCGTCAGTGGCTCTGTCGCCATGTTGCCAAGCGCCGCCGGGAACAGCCGGCCCCCCAACGCCCCCGGTTCCAGCCGATGATACGCCCCGCCGCATAACACGACCGTATTGGCCGTTACCTGCCCCGATGCCGTTTTGACGATCGGGTGGTCGCCCTGAACGATGCCTGTGACAGGGGATTGCTCGAATATCCTGACGCCAAGGCTTTCCGCCGCCTTTGCTTCGCCCCGGCAGAGGTCCAGCGGATGCAGGTGCATGTTATTGCGATTCAGTAATCCACCTTCATAAAGTGGCGTTTCCAGTGCTTCCTGCACTCCATCGCGGTCAAGCATGGCCAGTGCCTCGCCCATTCCGCGCCGTTCCGCCTCTGCCGCAAAACTGCGTAGTTCGCGCATGTCTGATGCCCGCCACGCCGCATGAAGATGTCCGTGGACCAGATCGCATTCGATCCCGTAGCGTGCCACCCGTGCGCGGATTGTATCATGCCCCTGCCAGCGCAGCCCCCACACGAAATCTGCTGCGGCGTTGGCCCCGATCCGGGGGGTAAGGTGCTTCTGGAGGGCCGTATCGCCGGAGAGTGAGCCTGTCACCTGCCCGCCATTCCTGCCCGTCGCCCCCCAGCCGATGCGCTCGGCCTCCAGCAGGGCGACCGAATACCCCCGCTCCGCCAGTTCCAGAGCGGTGTTCACCCCTGTGAACCCGCCGCCGATCACCGCAATGTCCGCCACGATCTGATCGCGCAGGGCGTCACGCTCTGTCCGGTCTCTCATGGATGCCGAATAATAGGTCTCATTTGTCATGCGCCGAACCCTGCGCAGTGGGCCATGGGGAAGTCAATCTTTGCGCCCTGTTGCAAGGATTACCCTGTCACCCGCTTCCGCACTGCAACGCCGTCGATCACCACGCCTTCGACGCCAAACAGGCGGGCTTCGGCTCTGGCGCGGGCGACCGTGTAGCAATCTTCAACATGCTTGAGGCCAATATGGCGCATCAGCGCGAAGCTGAGTGAAGCAGACGTAATCTGCCCGACGAGGGGGGCGTATTTTACCAGCGATTTCCCGGCGACCTTCATCCCCAGCTTCGCCAGAACCGCGCCGATCAAGCGCCGCGTGACGATCTTGCCCACGAAGCTGTCCCCCAGTGCTTTGGCGGTGGTGTAGATCACGGCGCGGGATTCGGGGTCTTGTTTGGCAATATCTTCGGGGCGCAGCTCAAACTCTGCACTGATTTTTGGCAATAACCGCATGAGGATGCCCAAATCAGCAGCGGCATCAAGCATGGGCAGGGGAAGCGCGGCCACGGCCCCGGAAAAGGCCGCACGCTGGTTCACCTGTTGACGACAATAAAGGCGGATCGCCTCAATCTCGGCAATGCAAAGAGGTTCCTGCATCGGTTCATTCAGTCTCATGCCATTCATATTGATCCCCTGTGGCGAGCCTGCAATCCCCTTGTGGTGTTTTTGTGATGAACAACGCGTTCAGATCGTGCCATGGCGCATGATCTGAATGTAAAATCCAGATTTACCTTAGCCGCACGCTTACTGGTTGTAAAAGGCGCTGTACCTTTCCCTGAGGCATGAAAGGCAGCATCAGGGCTTCATATTCCATGTGACCTTCATCGTTCCATGAGAGGGTTTTGCGTGCGTATTGGGGGGCGTTGTTCTCGATGGCCCGCCCGGCCCTGTCGCGGACATCGACGTAGTTCGCCTTGTGCAAAGGATTGTGACGCATCTCTTGCAACGCCAGGGGTTTGCCTTGGCCGATGAACTCTGTTGCATGTCCCCCATACAGCGAGAATTCGATATTGTCGGCGCGCCAGTCCTCCGCCTTCAGGACGCATATCTTATCAATTACGTCCACGAATTGCGCCGGACTAAAGGCGCTCCAGCGAGGCAGGGCTTCTCCGGCTTTTCGTTCCATAGAGAGCCATGCCTCACCAATTTTGCGCAGATGTTCGCATTTGATGCGATCAAAGGGTAAATCGTCGTCTTCCCAATCGATCAAATCGACATTGCGCGCCGGGGTGGAATTGTCGCGGCGGTGCAGTAGGAACAGGTTTCTGCACTGGGCGATCAGTGTTTCCATCCCGGCACTCCGTATTCTCGTTCGCGCGAAAAATCTTGTAGCGCGCCTGGTACATCGCGTGGCCCGCTTCCTTCGGGCAGACAATCGCTATCCACGATCTGTGCCTTTACGAAACGGCCCTCGTTCGTGACGAGTTTCGCGATGCATCCCGTCGGCAGGTGTACTGCAAGGCGTGTGGATTCCATTGGCAGCGGTAATTGCGCAGGCGTGGGAAGGGCGTGTGCGACCGGGGCAGCAATCTGCAATCCGGTAACAACCATGGCTGCAAGAGCGCCCTTCGTAAAAGGAGCCGTGATCGTGAGAGGAAATCGAATACTCATGGAATGTTCAACCTCTTTTAGGCTGTCTTTGGAAGTTCCAAAGGCTTTGCCCGTTAATGAATGAGCAAGTTTTCTGCCGGGATCGCTGGTGATGCATTCCATGGTCGCCTGAAAAGAGACGTGTTCTTATGAAATGCCGCAAAAATTAAAGGTTTTTAACTCGATCTGCCGTCTTCTGGAGGCCGTTTTGATTGTCATTGGATGAAGCAGGGGGGTGAGTTGAACGCTTGTCAATATTGCCTTGAGTCGCAAAATGTGACTCAAAGGTTACGTTAACGTAAGGTTAGGTTTGGCGAACTCTTTCCTGTCCGACATGCAAAAGGATTTTCCGGTTCGGATTGGGCCTTGTGTGCGTTAGTTTACCAATATGAACTGTACGCTTATCCCTCTGGAATGGCGCATCTCGGATGCGCCCGTGCCCTATGCCGAGGCTCTTGCCTTCATGGATCAGCGCGCGGCGGCGATCCGGGCGGGGACAGCACCGGAATGCGTCTGGTTGCTGGAGCATCCACCACTTTACACCGCCGGAACGAGCGCGGCCCCTGTTGACCTGATCGACGCGGACCGATTTCCGGTTCACAAAACCGGGCGTGGAGGGGAATATACTTATCATGGCCCCGGTCAGCGCATCGGCTATGTCATGCTGGATCTCAAGGCACGGGGCGGTGATGTTCGCGCCTTCGTCCGGGATCTGGAGGAATGGATCATCCGCAGCCTTGCCCGTTTCACCGTGAAAGGAGAACGCCGTGAGGGCAGGGCGGGCGTCTGGGTCTGCCGTACTGACAAGGGCGCCCCGCAGCGTGAAGACAAGGTTGCGGCCCTTGGGGTGCGCGTGCGGCATTGGGTTTCACTGCATGGTATTGCCCTCAATGTGGAGCCGGACCTGACGCATTATGATGGCATCGTTCCGTGCGGCATTTCCGGGCACGGTGTCACGAGCCTTGCCGATCTCGGATTGACCCCCACGATGCCGGAGGTTGATATGATCCTGCGCGCTGAATTCGACACTGTGTTCGGGAAGGATTTTGTATGACCCGCCAGAAGACCCCGCCCCTTGACCCTGAACACCGTGACGAAGCCCTGGCACCGCTCATCGCGAATGGCTGGCAGGGGGTTGAAGGCCGCGATGCGATCCGCAAGGAATTTATGTTTCGGAACTTTGTCGAGGCATTCGGCTGGATGACCCGTGTTGCCCTTCATGCCGAAAAGCTGAACCATCACCCGGAATGGTCGAATGTCTGGAACCGGGTTGACGTGACACTCATCACCCATGATTGCGATGGTCTGAGCGATCTTGATATTCGCCTCGCGAAACGGATGGATGCCTTGACTGCTCCATGACTGCGCCGCAGGGCTGCCCCATTCCCGCGCGAAGGTTTATCCATGAAAAACATTATTCTCCTCGCTGCTCTGCTTGTTTCCACGCCTGTGGCCGCAAACGAGACACTGAAATACTCCACGACCGTTGCGGGCATCCCCCTTGGCAAGATCAAGGTCGTGGTCGATACCGGCGAACCGGATTACTCCGTGCGTGCAAACTTCAAGATGATTCCGTTCCTGCGCCATATTTTCAATGGTGATGCCAATGCCCGCGTGGCCGGATCGGTCGTTGAAGGACGTTATGTGCCGCAGGAATCCATCTTCCGCTATGAGGGGCGCAAGAAAGAGCAACGCACCACCATCCGATTCGATGGTGATGGCGTTCCGGTCGATTTGTTCGCAGAACCACCGCTGCGGGAGAAAAGCTATGCCATGTCGCTGGATGAGGCAGCCGGTTCTGTTGATCCCGCCACCGCAGCCGCGATCCTGATGAGCCCACGTGAAAAGCCGTGTGAGATCGCCTTTGACGTTTTTGACGGCTCCAAACGTCATCGGATTTCGTTGCTTGGTCAGGCATTTGCGGCGCGCGGCAATACTGTGACCTGCAACGGGCTTTATGAGCGGGTGAACGGTTTCAAGGCGAAATATATGACTCCCGAACTCCGGACATGGCCCTTCGCGGCCACCTTGATGGGCAAGGATGGCATGTGGATACCGCTGAAAATTACGGCTGACACCAAGTTCGGTCCTGCGAGTGCGACACTTCTAGATTAGGCGTGGCGGGGTTAAACCCTGCTGGTGTTCTCATTATTTCGCTATTTGTTCATGTTTGTTCTTGCAAGACGAGAACATACCGTATACCTGTGGCCCAACCGATGAATTGTTGCCCCCACGCAAAGCGCGTGGAATAAGGAGGCCCGTTATGAGTGAAGCAGCGCTGCGCCTTGTCGAGAAAGACGGAATGGACAAAGAAAAAGCTCTCGAATCTGCGTTATCGCAGATCGAACGTGCCTTCGGTAAAGGCTCTATCATGCGGCTTGGCCAGCGTGATGCAGCGTTGGATGTTGAGGCGGTATCAACCGGCTCTATCGGTCTTGACATAGCGCTGGGGATCGGTGGTTTGCCCAAAGGGCGCATCATTGAAATCTATGGGCCGGAAAGCTCTGGCAAGACGACGCTGGCGCTGCATGTGATCGCTGAAGCCCAGAAAAACGGGGGTGTCTGCGCCTTTGTTGATGCGGAGCACGCACTCGATCCGAAATATGCGCGCGCCCTTGGGGTTGATCTGGACGAATTGCTGATCTCGCAGCCTGATGCGGGCGAACAGGCGCTGGAAATCACTGATACGCTGGTCCGTTCTGGCGCGATTTCTGTCGTTGTCGTGGATTCGGTGGCGGCCCTGACGCCGAAAGCAGAGCTTGAAGGTGATATGGGCGACCATCAGGTTGGCGCGCAGGCGCGTTTGATGAGTCAGGCGATGCGGAAATTGACCGGCTCGATCAGCCGGTCGAAATGTATGGTCATCTTCATCAACCAGATTCGCATGAAGATCGGGGTGATGTTCGGCAGCCCGGAGACGACCTCCGGCGGCAACGCGCTGAAATTCTATTCTTCTGTCCGTCTGGATATTCGCCGCATCGGTGCGATCAAGGATCGTGACGAGGTGGTGGGAAACCAGACTCGCGTGAAGGTTATCAAGAACAAGGTTGCGCCGCCCTTCCGGCAGGTCGAGTTCGACATCATGTATGGGCAGGGCATTTCCAAGACCGGCGAATTGGTTGATCTTGGCGTGAAGGCCGGGGTGGTTGAAAAATCAGGCTCCTGGTTCTCTTACGGCGATCAACGGATTGGGCAGGGGCGCGAGAACGCAAAGAACTATCTGCGCGATAATCCCGAAACTGCCGATGCCATAGAGATGCAGATTCGCACGTCCCATGGTCTTGATCTTGAAGCTGATCTCGATGGTGACGAAGACCTCTGAGCGGAAAACGTCGATGAAAGCGATTTCCCGGTTCAACGATCCGGGAAATCACACTAGAAAGCCTTTCCATCCGAGGGAGGCAAGGTCATGGCGACACTAAACGAAATCCGATCCCTGTTCGTGGATTACTTCGCGCGCAACGGGCACGAGCATATTGCGTCCAGTCCTCTGGTTCCCCAGAACGACCCGACGCTGCTGTTCGTGAATTCGGGAATGGTGCAGTTCAAGAACGTCTTCACAGGCGTCGAAAAACGCCCTTATTCGCAGGCTGTCACCTCGCAAAAATGCGTGCGGGCGGGTGGTAAACACAACGATCTCGATAATGTCGGCTATACGGCACGGCATCATACGTTTTTCGAGATGCTCGGTAATTTCTCTTTTGGTGACTATTTCAAGGAACTGGCGATTCAACATGCCTGGACCCTCATAACCAGGGAATTCGATATTCCGGCGGATCGCTTGCTTGTCACGGTCTATAATGAAGACGACGAAGCCGCTGCGCTGTGGAAAAAAATCGCCGGTTTGCCGGAAGACCGAATTATCCGCATTTCCACTTCTGACAATTTCTGGTCGATGGGGCCAACTGGACCCTGCGGTCCCTGTTCGGAAATCTTTTATGACCATGGCGAGCATATCCCCGGTGGCCCGCCCGGCAGCCCGGACGAGGATGGCGACCGCTTTATCGAGATATGGAATCTCGTCTTTATGCAATTCGAGCAGATTGACGCCGATACCCGCGAAAGCCTGCCCCATCCCTCGATTGATACCGGCATGGGGCTGGAGCGTGTTGGAGCCTTGCTTCAGGGCAAGCATGATAATTACGACACCGACCTGATGCGTTCCCTCATCGAGGCGAGCGCCCATGCGACATCGACCGACCCGGATGGTCCCGGAGCAGTGCATCATCGGGTTATTGCCGATCATCTGCGCTCGACTTCGTTTCTGATGGCGGATGGCGTCATGCCCTCGAATGAGGGGCGCGGTTATGTCCTGCGCCGCATCATGCGCCGGGCCATGCGCCACGCGCACCTGCTTGGTGCGAATGATCCGGTAATGTACCGCCTCGTCCCTGCACTTGTTTCGCAGATGGGGCAGGCCTTCCCCGAACTCGCCCGCGCCCAACCGATGATTACGGAAATGCTGGAGATCGAGGAAACGCGCTTTGGCAAGACGCTCGACCGGGGCTTGAGCCTGCTGGATGAAGCGGTTGCCGATCTGTCATCCGGCGCTGCGCTGCCCGGTGAGATGGCCTTCAAGCTGTATGACACCTACGGCTTTCCGCTCGATCTGACGCAGGATGCCCTGCGCGAACGGGGATTGACCGTTGATACCGATGGTTTCGACAGTGCCATGGAAGCGCAAAAAGCACAGGCCCGTGCCGCGTGGTCCGGTACAGGCGATGCAGCGGACGAATCGGTCTGGTTCGACCTGCGCGATCGTCACGGGGCAACCGAGTTTCTGGGCTATACGGCAACAGATACCGAAGGCGAAATCCGGGCGCTCGTCATTGATGGCGTGGTTGCCACTGATGCGACCAAGGGCCAGACCGCCGAATTGATCGCGAACCAGACGCCTTTTTATGGCGAGAGCGGCGGACAGGTCGGGGATACCGGCACTATTCGTACTGATACGGCCACGGCCCGCGTTCTGGATACCCGCAAGAAATTCGGCGACCTCTTTCTCCATCGGGTTGAGATTGTGGAAGGTACTCTGCGTGCGGGTGATGCCGCCCGCTTTATCGTCGATACCGGACGCCGCAATGCCATTCGCGGCAATCACTCTGCAACGCATCTGTTGCATGAAGCGTTGCGCGCCCATCTGGGTGAGCATGTTGCCCAGCGTGGTTCTCTTGTTGCGCCCGACCGGCTGCGCTTTGATTTCGCGCATCAGAAAGCTGTGGGCGTTGATGAAATCCGCGCCATTGAGCGCGATGTGAATGCGTATATTCGCCAGAACGACAGCGTTTCGACCCGCTTGATGACCCCCGACGAAGCGGTCGGGATTGGTGCGCGCGCCCTCTTTGGTGAGAAATATGGCGACGAGGTTCGTGTCGTATCCATGGGGCAACGCCCGGACGGCGAAACCTCGGCCACCGGCTCGGTCTACTCCCTTGAACTCTGCGGCGGTACGCATGTTGGCAGCACGGGCGAAATCGGTGTGCTGGTCGTCACCGGAGAGGGAGCGTCCTCGAATGGTGTGCGCCGGATCGAAGCCCTGACCGGGGAAGCCGCGTTCGATTACCTCTCGCAAAAGGATCATACCGTCACGGAAGTTGCCGCCACGCTGAAATCCCGGCCTGAAGATGTCGTGGATCGTACCCGCGCATTGGTTGAGGAGCGCAAGGCGCTTCAGAACGAGGTGGCCGCGCTGAAAAAACAGCTCGCGCTGGCTGGTCCTGCCGAGGGCGGTGGGGGCGATGCCGCAAAGACCATTGCCGGTATCAGTTTCCTTGGCCAGACCCTGCAAGGTGTGTCCGGCAAGGATCTGCGTGGCCTGATTGATGCGCATAAGGAACGCCTTGGCTCCGGCGTCGTCGTGCTTGTCGCTGATACGGGCGGCAAGGCTGCGGTCGCCGCTGGTGTTACCGATGATTTGACCGACCGCATCAGCGCCGTTGATCTCGTCACCGCCGCCGCCACCGCGATGGGGGGCAAGGGTGGTGGAGGACGCCCGGACATGGCACAGGCCGGTGGCCCGGACCCCTCGAAAGCTGCGGAAGCCCTCGCCGCCGTTGAAGCCGTTCTTGCACAGAAGGAGCCTGCCTGATGCCCGCTTACTGGATTGCCCATGTCGAAGTCACGGACCCCGACGCCTATGGCAAATACGCCGAGCTTGCTGGCCCCGCCATTGCCAAGCATGGTGGCAAATTCCTCGCCCGTGCGGGGCGCTATGTGCAATTTGAAGGGAACGACCGCGCCCGCAATGTCGTGGTGGAATTCCCCAGTATCGAAGCGGCAGAGACATGCTATCACTCGCCCGAATACAGCGAGGCACGCTCGCACGCCGAGGGGGCGTCGATCCGCGATCTGATGGTTGTGGAAGGTGTCTGAACCTTGGGCAAAACCGCCCGATGCACTGCATCGGCGCGGGACTACCTCGCTGGAAACACCGCTGGAATCGCTCGACAGCTATCTGACCCCGGCAGATCGGTTTTTCGTATGTAATGTGACGAACACCCAGGTCGTCGATCCGGCCAGCTATCAGTTGGAATTGACGGGGGATGCCCTTGTGAACCCTGTCACCTTGAGTTTGGATGATCTTGTGGCGCTGCCCAGCCATACTGTGCGCGCCTATCTGGAATGTGCGGGCAATCAGCGCACGCTGTTTGGTACGTTGCAGGATCAGCATGTTGAACGCACTGAAGGCGGTGAGGATGTGCCGTGGGTGCTGGGCGGTGTCAGCATGGCCGAATGGTCCGGGCCGCGTTTGCGGGATGTGCTGGCATTGGCCGGATTGCGCGACACGGCGCGCTGGATCGCGCCACTGGGGCTTGATTTCGACAATCCTGAATGCCCCATCGAAATCCCGATGCCAGTAGAAAAAGCACTGCATGAGGATACGATCCTTGCGCTGACCATGAATGGTGCACCATTGCCCCCGGATCATGGCTTTCCGGTTCGTGCAATCGTTCCCGGCTGGATCGGCACTTATTCGGTGAAATGGGTCGGCAGGATTACGGCGTCATCCCGTGAAATTCGCAATTACCGGACGGATGAATACTACGTGATTGATGGCGTGACGGTCACGCGCCAGAATGTGAAATCATCCCTCGCATTGCCATTTCCCGCCACCATGGGGCCGGGCGTCAAGCGCATCCATGGCTATGCGCGGTCGCCTGACCAACCGATACGGAATGTAGAATGGAGCGCAGACGGAAAAACGTGGCATGAAGCTGACATCATCTCACCGAATGAGCCTTACGGTTGGGTGCGCTTTGTGTTTGCGTGGAAGGCCGAACCGGGCGAGCATCGCCTGATGACCCGTGCCACCGATGAGGCGGGCGAGACCCAGCCTGAAACCTGCGTGTTCAATCCCGGAACCTTGCTGTTCAATGCCATCATTCCGCATCCGGTAACGGTCGCTTGAGCAATTCCCGCAGGCGCGTGGCGGTGTCTGTGTCAATCCGCCCTGCCGTTTCGGCAAGATCGACGCCGCGCAGGGAGTGGGCGCGATAGAAGGCGTCACTTTCTGGCATGTTCGCCATTGCGTCGAGATGCGCGGTAATGGACCCTGTATCCCCTCGTGAAACCGGCCCCGGCATCGTGGCGGCAATGCCGCCGCGTTCGATGGTATCAAGGGTTGTGCGCGCCATGGGCAACAGCGCAGCCAGCGTGTCAGCTTCGCTTGCGCCCCATTCGGCCCAGACTCCGGCGACTTCGGCCATCAATACATGGATGAAGCCCGCCCCATAACCTGCACTGGCATGATAGAGTGCGCGTCTGCCGGGGGGTAAACGGTTGAGACGACACCCAAGCGTCGCCAGCATTTCCTGCAGCATATCGACGAGGGGCGGGGTGGCCTCGATGGTGACAGTGCACCCGGCCAGTGGTGTGTCACCAATCCCCGAAAATCCGAGCAGGGGGTGAAAACCGCCCGTCATCGCGCCCGCATTGGCGGCGGGGGCCAGTGCATCCACCTCCGTCGCCCCGGAGCAATGCAGGACGGCTTGTCCTGCACGCCATCGAAGCGAGGCCGCAACGGGTGCAATGGCCGCATCCGGCACAGTCAGGAAAACAAGATCACAGCAATCCGCGACCCCTTGCGCCGAAAGCGCCTTACAGTCTGGTAAAATCGCCGCCAGCGTTTCAGCGGAACCGGCAGAACGGTTCGCCACCGCCGCAATCCTGTAACCGGCTTTTGACAGGGCGGGCGCGAGACCCTGCGCGATTCGCCCTGTTCCGACAAAGCCGATGGTGGTCATTCGGGAGAGACGCACCTGCGGACGCCGCCGTCTGTATCGTTCAGCATCACGGCGACATACGGCCTGGCGCAGGCATGGGCAATCACCGGGATATCCGATCTGATGTCGAACGTGGCCGTTGCTTCAACATCCTGCAACGCGCAGTCGCGGCCCTGTGATACCTGCGGACAGGCCAGCACCGAGATCGCATGGTCACAGCGATTGAGCATCATCCCGCGCGTGATGGGAGTGGTGTTCCCAAGGCATTCGTCAGCACGCCCCTTCATATCCGGGGCAGTGACATAGGCCGTGCCAAGGGCGGTAAGGGCCACCATCGGAACGGCGACCCATACCCAACCTGGAATACGCACCACTCGCGTCAGCCCAGCGCCTTGTTCAGGTTTTCATCGACCTTGTCGAGGAAGCCCATCGTCGTGAGCCATTTCTGCTCTGGTCCAACGAGTAGCGCGAGGTCTTTCGTCATGTCACCATTCTCGACAGTCGAAACGCAGGTTTTTTCCAGCGTATCCGCGAATTTGCCGAGCGCATCGTTGCCGTCGAGCTTGGCGCGGTGCTTGAGGCCGCCGGTCCAGGCGAAGATCGAGGCGATGGAGTTGGTTGATGTCTCCTTGCCTTCCTGATGCTGGCGATAATGGCGTGTGACTGTGCCGTGGGCGGCTTCGGCTTCCACGATCTTGCCGTCCGGCGTCATAAGCTGTGAGGTCATCAGGCCGAGGGAGCCAAAGCCCTGTGCGACGGTATCTGACTGTACGTCGCCATCGTAGTTCTTGCACGCCCAGACATAACCGCCTGACCATTTCATTGCACAGGCGACCATATCGTCGATCAGGCGGTGCTCGTAGGTGATCCCGGCCTTTTTGAAATCAGCTTCGAATTCCTCCTCATAGACCTTCTGGAACAGATCCTTGAAACGACCGTCATAGGCTTTCAGGATTGTGTTCTTGGTCGAGAGATAAACAGGCCAGCCACGGTTCAGGCCGTAATTCATTGAGGCTCGCGCGAAATCGAGGATTGACTGGTCCAGATTGTACATCCCCATCGCCACGCCGGAGGACGGGGCGTCGAACAGCTCATGCTCGATGGTGTTGCCATCATCACCAACGAATTTGATCGTCAGTTTGCCTTTTCCGGGGAAAAGAAAATCCGTTGCTTTGTATTGATCGCCAAAGGCATGACGCCCGACGACGATGGGTTGCGTCCAGCCGGGCACAAGGCGCGGCACGTTCGAGCAGATGATAGGCTCGCGGAAAATGACGCCGCCAAGGATGTTGCGAATCGTGCCGTTTGGCGAGCGATACATGCGTTTGAGGTCGAATTCCTCGACGCGCTGTTCATCGGGGGTGATGGTCGCGCATTTGACGCCGACGCCGTATTTCCTGATCGCTTCTGCGGCATCGACGGTGATCTGGTCATCCGTATCGTCACGCGCTTCGATGCCAAGATCGTAGTATTTCAGATCAATGTCGAGATAAGGCAGGATCAGCTTTTGCTTGATGAAATCCCAGATAATGCGGGTCATTTCGTCGCCGTCGAGTTCGACGACCGGGTTCTCGACCTTGATCTTGCTCATGGAATCCTCGTGTCAGGGTTGTGCGATATGGTCCCCATAACAAAGGGGTCGCGTTTCGCGGCGCACAATAAACATCCACGCTGCGTGTGCAAGGGGTGGGCGCGAATGATCGGCAAGGCAAACGGGATATAAAGCCTTTTGCTGTTTGTTGCCGGGTAATGAAATCCCGCCTGATTGGAGAACCCGATGGCATCTCGTTCCCTGTTTCGTAGTTTGATGACCAGTGTGGCCTTCGCCTCACTTTCAACCGTGGCGTTGGCCGAGGGGTGGAATGGTCTGGTTGTTTTCGGGGGGCGTAATTACGATTCCGGTCAGTTTGTCAGCTTTGAATCAGTCTTTGCCGACGAGGATGATGAGATCGGTGACGGGCGGCAACGGGCAACGAACCGGGTTTCCGGCGGTGGACGGGGTACGGTCGTATCACAACGGGTTGCGCGGAGTTTTGGCTTCGGTAATCCCAATCCGTCCCAACCCCAGAGCTTCAGGGATATTCCAACGCCACCTGAAGGGTATAACTACGCCGCCACCTTCCATAGTACGGCGGATATATTGAATTCGATCAATGGGATCTCATCGACCAGTGGCATCAATTTTCGCGATCAGGACGGTTCCGCAGTCTCCGTGCCCGGAGTATCCCGAAGTGGATTTCTTGTCGATCACGAACGCAGCGGAGACGCCTGGGGCGCTCTGGTCTTGATCGAAGGCGGCACGCTGGACCTGCGAAGAACTGCCGATGTTGATTTCGCGACGGATGGCACTGTCGATCTGCGTGACAGCTTTATTTCGCCTGTTGCCTCGCTCACGAATGGAATCGCGACCAATGCCGCAGGCAATATTGTTGAAGGCGTTCGGCTTTTGACGGATGCCGGGGCGGGCCTTGTTGTTCTCTCCAATGCCTATGATGTTGGTAACATCCCCGAAGTCGGGGGTGATAACAACGGATTGCCTTTCTTACGTGCGATGATTTCCACGCGCGAAGCAGAGGCTTTGGCCGCCGCAACAAGGGCTGAATCTGCAGAAACCGCAGCGGCTCTGGCCGTTGCCGCCGGAAACGCCAATGCCAGCGACCTTCTGGATGCGGCGTATCAGGCCCGGCGGGAGGCGCGCGCTGCGGCCCTGACCGTTAATGAGATAACGCTGCGTAATCAGGTCGATGCGGCCATTGCGGACCCGACCCTGTTGGGCACAATTCGGACCACTGCCACGGATACCTACAATGCCGAACTGCTGCGGGGAGTGCGGCAACTTGATGGCAATATCGTTCTGATTGACCAGCGCGCCCTGTTTGATGCGGTCATTGACGATCCGGCGCGGTTCGGGCTGAGTAATGAATTCGATCAAGCGAATGATTGCTCATTTTCCCAGGACCTTCTTCCCTGTAATCAGGTGAATAATTTCTCTGGTGATCTGTTGTTCTCCAATGGCGCGGAATTGACAGAGGCGGGCCATCAACTTGCCGCCGACCAGATCGTTGCATTGGTCTCTGCCCCCGCCGCCTTCGCAGGGCTTCCCTCCGTTGGTATTTCATCCGGTCGCAGTGTTTCTGATGCGGCGCGGGATCAGCTTTCGCGTGAACAGACGTGGATTCCGGGCATCGCGCCGTTTGTTGCCGGTACGACGTCGGTGGTGAAACTAGATCCTTCCCGCCGTTTCCCGCAACAGGATGCATCGTTCACATCCGGTGTGGCAGGGCTGAAATACGTGCTGCCAAACGGAATCGCGTTCGGTGCGGCGGGCGGATACCAGAAGGTTGGTTCGCCCGGCGACAAAAGCGCCTTTGAATATGACGGGGATGCGTTGGTTGGAACCGTCTTTGCCGGGATCAATTCCGGGCCGGTCTTTGGCAATGCGACCGCGACCATGGGCAGGGTTGATTATGGTGATCTGACCCGTGTTTCGAGGATTGGTGATGCCCGCATCCGCAATACGGGTAACGCCGAAGGTATGGTTCAGGGCGTAACGGCAGAGGCGGGGTTGCGCCTTCTGCAATATGATGTTCTGCGTGCCGGACCTATCGCCAATTTTTCACATTGGCGTTCAGATATTGACGGCTATTCGGAGAATGGCTGGGAGGCGACAGCGGTTCGCACGGATGATCTGGAGATCACCTCCACACGCGCGGGCCTTGGCATGTTCCTCGAAGCCAGCAACATGGCTGAAGGGCAAGGGGCATCGTTCCGCGCCAAGGTACTCTACGGGTATGAGTTCAGCGATGATACGCAGACGACGAGCGTAACGCCCATTGGCCCAAGTTCTGTGGGCAGCTTTTCAACGCAATCCCGTGGCACGGATGATGCGCCGCTGGAATTGGGTGCGGAATTGGTATTTGGCTTTGGCGGCATCTTCACAACCCTTGGGTATGATGGCCTGTTCGGTGATTTCAACGATCACCGCTTCCGTGTTGGTGCGAGTGTGCCACTCGGCGGGTAGTGGGCTTTCCCTTCGTTGCTTTTCCTGCCATGCAGCACGGAAAGGATGGCGGGGGTAAGACGTGACGATACAAAAGCGCCTGCGGCGCATGAGAATGATGATGCAAACCGCGTCGGGCCTTGGCTCACGCGGTTTCTTCATGCCGTATCGCTATGCCGCCTCGGCCAGACCTGCAACCGGGTATCCTGAGATCGAAGCGCGGTTCGATGCGGCGCGCCCCGGTTTTGATGCGGTTCTGGAGCGCGCCGCCACAATGCGCCCCCTGTTCGATGGTTTCGGGGGGACGCCGCCCGCCCCGCGATGGGATCAGGCGTGGTTTCCTACATTGGATGCTGCCGTTACTTGCGCCTTGCTGGATGAAACCCCGGCGCAACGCATCGTGGAGGTTGGCTCAGGCCATTCGACGCGGTTTTTAACTGCAATGGCGGGGGAGGGGGGTGTTACCTGCATCGACCCAAAGCCGCGTGCGGCCCTTTCCGGTCTGCCCGTCCAATGGGACAAGGCGTTGCTGTCGGAGGCGCATCTGCCGCTGTTCGATGCGCTGGAACCGGGGGATGTGGCGTTTTTCGATTCGAGTCATTTGCTCTGGCCGGGGCTTGATGTGGACCTGATCCTCAATCGTATCCTGCCCCGGCTGAAGCCGGGTGTGCGGGTGCATATCCATGATATTTTCCTGCCCGATCCCTATCCCGATCATTGGGCATGGCGGGGATATACCGAGCAAAACGGGTTGGGGGGATGGCTGATGAGTGGAGCCTTCACGCCCTTATTTGCAAGCCGTTATGCTGTTACGCGGATGGGGGCGATGGATCATGCGGCGGTTTCCGGGTTGCCCCGCCACGCAGAAGCACTCGACACGAGCCTCTGGATGGTGAAGAACGCCGCCCCATGAATGAGATAGTCAATCCGCGTATCGTGCTTGTGGAACCGCAGATGGGCGAAAACATCGGCGCGGCGGCTCGTGGCATGTGGAATTTCGGGCTGGACGATATGGCCGTCGTTGCCCCCCGTGACGGCTGGCCCAGCGATCCCGCCATTGCCATGGCCGCCGGGGCCACGCATGTGCTGGAGAATGCGCGCCTGTGCGACACCACCCGCGAGGCTGTGGCCGATTGCACGCATGTCTATGCCACCACCGCCCGCCCGCGTGGCATGACCAAGCGCGTTGTCACGCCCCGTCAGGCGGCGATGGAGATGCATGAACGCGCCGCAAACGGTGAGCGCGTCGCGGTGCTGTTCGGGCGTGAACGGTCGGGGTTGGGGACCGATGATATTATCCTCTCGAACACCATCATCACCGCCCCCGTAAACCCCGCTTTCGCCTCGCTCAATCTTGCCCAATGTGTGTTGCTGATCGGGTATGAGTGGATGCAGGCAGCGGATGATACGGCCCCTGTCGTCTATGATCCCGGCAAGGGGGGTATGGCGGATCGTGAGCAGATCGAGGGCTTGCTGGATTTTGTGGAAAGTGAGTTGGTCGAGACAGGCTTTTTCTTCCCCGAAGCCAAGGCTCCGACGATGAAGGCTGCATTGCGCAACCTCTATCACCGTGCGCCCCTTACGGCGGCAGATGTGGGGATATTATGGGGGGTGATGCGGGCACTGGTCGGCAAACGGCGGAGTGCGAAGGACAGATAGCCCTACGCCCCTCGTTTTGCGAAATGTCGTCCGCCGATGATCCCCAACAGCATTGCGGCAACAAAAACCAGCGTACCGCTCGCCGCGATGGGCAGGGCCGTCCATGCCGGGCCGGGGCAAAAGCCGCCGATGCCCCATCCGATGCCAAACAACGCGGCCCCTGTCAGGAGCGGCCTGTCTATATCATTCCGGGTTGGCAGGTCGAAAGCGTCCATCAATATCGGTGCCGGACGCCGCCATATGATGCGATAGCCGATATATGTCGTAACGGTGGCCCCGCCCATGACGAAGGCCAGACTCGCATCCCATGCCCCGGCTACATCGAGAAAATTCAGCACCTTGGCCGGGTCGGCCATGCCTGAAACGATCAATCCAAGGCCAAAGACAAGACCGGCCAGAAACCCCGCGACCATCCGCATCATATGCCCCCCGCAAGAACATGACGCAGCGCGAAGACGGTTGCACCGGCAAAGGCCATGAAGGTCAGAACCGCCACCAGCGAGCGCCTTGATAGCCGTGCGAGGCCGCAGACCCCGTGCCCGGAAGTACATCCCGATCCCAGCGCCGTTCCGATGCCGACCAGCAATCCCGCGATCCCCATTCCCACGAGATTGTCGCTCACCGTCTGTATGGGAAATCCCCCAGTGATGGCCCGCCACAACAAGGGCGCGGCCATCAGTCCGCCGATGAAGGCGATGCGCCATTCCCGGTCCCCTGATGTGACAGCCCCGGTCGTAATCCCGACGATTCCGGCGACCCGACCAAACATGGCCATCACCATCACGGCAGACAGGCCGATCAGGACGCCGCCGCCGAGCGAGGCCCATGGGGTGAAATCAGTTGGAACAGAGGGCAGCATGATGTTACTCCGTATCAGGACAGCGCCCCATCCGGGCCGATCACTGTTTTGCCGCCCATGTAGCGATGCAGCACGTCGGGGATTGCGATAGAGCCATCTGCCTGTTGGCCATTCTCCATCACCGCGATCAGACAGCGGCCCACGGCCAGACCCGATCCGTTGAGGGTATGCACGAATTCGGGCTTGCCGCCGCCCGCTGGTTTGAACCGGGCGTTCATGCGGCGGGCCTGAAAATCACCGCAGACCGAGCAGGAGGAAATCTCGCGATAGGCGTCCTGTCCGGGCAACCAGACCTCCAGATCATAGGTTTTGCGCGCGCCAAAGCCCATGTCGCCGGTGCAGAGCGTCATGGTGCGATAGGGCAGGCCAAGTGCCTCCAGTATCCCCTCGGCACAGCCGCGCATCCGCTCCAGCTCCTCACTGCTGGTGTCGGGGTGCGAGATCGTGACCATCTCGACCTTTTCGAACTGGTGCTGGCGCAGCATCCCGCGCGTGTCTTTTCCTGCGCTGCCCGCTTCTGAACGGAAGCACTGGCTATGGGCGGTATAGCGGCGGGGCAGGGTGGCCTCGTCCAGCGTGTCGCCCGCAACCATATTGGTCAGCGTGACTTCGGCAGTGGGGATCAACCACCAGCCATTGGTGGTGCGATAGCTGTCTTCAGCAAATTTGGGCAGTTGACCCGTGCCGATCATGGCTTCGTCGCGCACCAGAACGGGGGTCCAGTGTTCGATAAGGCCGTTTTCGTCCACATGCTTGTCGAGCATGAATTGCGCCAGCGCCCGGTGCAGCCGCGCGAGCGCGCCCGATAGCAGCATGAACCGCGTGCCGGAGAGTTTGGCGGCGGTTTCAAAATCCATTGCGCCCATCGCTTCGCCCAACTCCCAATGTTCTTTGGGTGCGAAATCGAGGGCGGGCGGTTCGCCCCAGCGGCTTGCCTCGGCATTGTCGTTTTCGTCCTTGCCATCCGGCACATCATCAAGCGGCAGGTTGGGCAGCACCATCAGTGCTTCGCGCAGGGCGGCATCGGCATCGGACGCCTCTGCCTCAAGCTGCGCGATTTCCTCTTTCTTTTCGCCAACCAGCGCGCGTAGCCGCTCAAATTCCGCTTCGTCGCCGGAGGCCTTGGCCTTGCCGACTTCCTTTGAGGCGGTGTTGCGCTCGGCCAGCGCATTCTCGGCCTTTGTGATAAGCGCGCGCCGTGCTTCGTCGCGTTTGAGCAACGAGGCGGAGACAGGTGCAACCCCCCGCCGCGCCATGGCGGCATCGAAAGCATCGGGATTGTCGCGGATGGTTCGTATATCGTGCATAACCGGCGTTCCTGCTCGGAGAGGGCGTTGCCGGTTCTATAATCGTACGAAGCGCGACTGTCACGCCTGCGGCGCAGTCCCGATGAGACACGCGACACGACGGCATCCATGCCTGAAACGCTGGCCTCGCCCCGCCCCAGCCGATAAGAACAGCGCGACAGAGGGAGACGCCGCCATGCGAACCGCCACAATAGAGCGCAACACCACCGAAACGCAGGTCAATGTCGCGATCACGCTTGATGGGACAGGGCAATATGATGTGCACACCGGCGTGGGATTTTTCGATCATATGCTGGAGCAGCTTGCGCGACATTCCCTGATCGACATGACCATCCGCGCGAGCGGCGATACCCATATCGACGATCACCACACCGTTGAGGATACCGGCATTGCGCTGGGCCTTGCCCTCGTTCAGGCGCTGGGCGATTACAAGGGTATCCGTCGTTATGGCTCTTGCCTGTTGCCGATGGATGAGGCGTTGACCCGCTGTGCGCTTGATCTGTCGAAACGTCCCTTTCTCGTCTGGAATGTGCCGTTCGTGGCGCAAAAGATCGGCACATTCGATACAGAATTATTCCGCGAGTTCTTCACTGCCCTTGCCATGAATGGCGGCATCACGCTGCATATCGACACTCTTCATGGGGCAAACGCCCACCATATTGCAGAAAGCGCCTTCAAGGCCGTTGCGCGATCCTTGCGTGAGGCGGTGGAGATTGATCCGCGCAAGAGCGATAGCGTGCCAAGCACCAAGGGTGTACTTGGGAGTTGAGCATGAAAAGACCAATCCATCTGTGGCTTTTGCTTGGTATGAGCCTCTCTTTTGTGGTGATGGGGATTGGCCTGTTCCGGGTGAACCATGATCCGGGTGCGTTGATGCCAATCCTGTTTTTCGGTGCTTGTGCCGGGGTTTTCTGGATGCAGTTGCGCGAGGGCCGGAAACGGAAGCGCGCTCACTGGCCGATTCTGGAAGGGGACAGCTTTGTGCTGCGGCGCAAGGCGGGGGCGATACGGATCTACGCGCTGCTCTCGATTATGATGGGGCTTGGGGGTGGGGTGATTGTCATCATGGAGAGCGGGCTGGCGGCAAAAGCCATGGGGTTGTTTGGCCTTGTCTTCTTTGGTGGTGGTGGCCTGTATCTTTTGCGCAAGCGTGGGAAAGATACGACCGCACTGCGTGTGGATGCACGGGGCATCGCCTTTGATGATGGGCCAGAACCGAAATTGCGCTGGGATCAGCTTGGCGGGGTTGGGATTGTCGCGATGCATGGCGAGACGTTTTTGGGCTTTTCCATGCGGGAAGGCGCCGATGTACGGGCTGATGATAGCGCGTTTGCGCAGATGGGGGGTCGGCTTAACGAACGCCTTGGGTATCCTGATTTCAGCGTAACGCAGGTTGGCCTTGATGAGCCGCTGGAACAGGTGGCGGAAGCTATCGAAAGGCTGAGAGGGCGATACGCATAATGCTTGTTCCGGCCATAATGAAAACCCTGCGGCAGATGCCGACCGGACCCATGTTGCGGCCACTGGTGCTGGGGTTGGTGGTGACGGCGCTGTGCATCATTGGTTTTGGGGTGACGGTCGGGGCGGGGGTGTCGTGGCTCGTGTCGGGCCTGTCGATCCCCTTCGTGGGCGAGATCGGCGGGGCGGCGGATAATGCGCTGGGCTGGCTGGCCGGGATCGGGTCTGTGGTGGCGATGGCCTTTGCCTTTACGCCCGCCGCCGCCGCCGCCATCGGGTTTTTTGTTGATCCGGTGGCCGATGCGGTGGAGGCGCGGTATTACCCGGAATCCGGCCCCGCAAAGGGGCGCTCGCTGGCCATCGAGGTTGGTATGGGCCTGCGCTATGCGGGGCTGGCCATCCTGCTGAACATTCCGCTGTTGCCGTTCTATTTTATCTTTCCGCCCCTGCCCGCCGCCGTGAACGGGTGGTTGTTGGGGCGGTCTTTCTTTGACATGACGGCGCTGCGCCGTGAGACGCCTGCGCGGGTGCGACAGTTGCGCCGTACTGTCAGGTTTCACATGATCCTTGGTGGTATCCTGCTGGCTGTTATGACCCTCATCCCTTTTGTGAACCTGTTCTCCCCCGTCTTCGGATTGGCCATGATGACGCATTTGTATCACGCTGCGCGGGAGCGAAGCGCATGACCCGCCGTCCCTCGCTAATCCCTGACTGGTCGATCTTTGCAAAAGGCGCAGACAGGGTTGCCGTACCCCGCGCGCCCATTCTGATCCGGCTGCGAAAAATCATTGGTGACGAATATTTCGGCCAACCTGCCCTTGCGCCGCTCAAGCGGTTCATGGATGCGATCTTCATTGCGGGGCCGCTTTGCATCATTGCCGCGCTCTACATGACGACATGGGGAGGCGTGATGGTCTGGTTGGGTATCCTGTGCCTTGCCATCGCGTCCCTCTATTGGTTTGCCCCGCACTTCCTTTGCCGTCTGTACCTGAACCGGCGCGGTTATGCCGTTACGGGAGTTGTTGACGCGGCGGATTATGAGAGTGCGTTGTCGGGAGGCACAAAATGACCACGGCGATCATTGATTATGGCTCCGGTAATTTGCGTTCGGCGGAGAAATCCTTTCAGCGGGCCGCGCGGGAGGTTGGCGGGGGCGAGATCGTCGTGACTGCCGACCCGGAGGTCGTGCGCCATGCGGATCGGGTGGTGTTGCCAGGGGTGGGGGCGTTTCGCGATTGCCGCGATGGTCTTCATGCTGTGCCGGGGATGGTGGAGGCGCTGGGCGCGCATAAGGATGCGGGAAAACCGTTCCTTGGCATCTGTGTCGGGATGCAGCTTATGGTCAGCGTAGGTCGGGAATATGGTGAAACACCCGGTCTTGGCTGGATTGACGGAGCGGTCGAGCGGATTGTGCCGGATGATCCGGCGCTGAAAATCCCGCATATGGGCTGGAACGCCCTGTCACTTGCCCGTGAGCATCCGCTGTTCGAGGGTGTCACGGGTGGGGATCATGTTTACTTTGTCCATAGTTATCACGTCGTGACCGATGACCCGGCCCATCGTCTCGCCCATACACGTCATGGCGGTGAGATCACGGCGGCCATCGGGCGCGATAATCTGTTCGGGACGCAGTTTCACCCGGAGAAATCGCAAACGGTGGGTCTGATGATTATTGGGAACTTCCTGCGCTGGAGGCCATGAGATGAGTTTTACTGGCTTTCATTCCTGCGAGTGCGAGAGTTTTTCGCGGCGAAGAGAGATGACCGTATCTGCGAAAATGACAACAGGTGAGGGACGTCGCCATGGAAAATGAAGCTCTTGTCCGCATCTCGGTCTTCCTTGGCGTATTCGGGATCATGGCCCTTTGGGAATTGACGGCCCCCCGCCGTGCCCTCGTCGCGCCAAAGCTGCGCCGATGGGGTGTGAATTGGGGGGTTGTGGTCATTGATACGCTGGTGGTTCGCATCCTCTTTCCCGCCGCCGCCGCCGGAGCGGCGCTTGATGCGGCGGCAAATGGGTGGGGATTGTTCAACTGGCTGGACTGGCCCGCATGGCTGGAAGTCGTTATCGCCATCGTCGCCTTTGATTGCCTGATCTATTGGCAGCATGTTTTCAGCCACCGTATTCCGATACTCTGGCGGCTGCATCGCGTTCATCACTCGGATCGCGATATTGATGTCAGCACGGCCATCCGCTTTCATCCCATCGAGATTGCCTTGTCCATGCTGCTCAAGATCGGGGCGGTTTATGTGCTTGGCCCCTCTGCGCTGGCCGTGATCCTGTTCGAAGTGATCCTGAACGGCTGTGCCTTGTTCAACCATTCCAACATCAAGCTGCCCGGATGGGCCGACAGGGTAATGCGATTGGTTGTCGTGACGCCCGATATGCACAGGGTTCACCATTCGATCATCCACCGCGAAACGGACGCGAATTTCGGCTTTAACCTGCCATGGTGGGATCGCCTGTTCGGTACTTACATTGCCCAACCCGAAAAGGGCCATGACGATATGACCATCGGCCTTGCCGAATTTCAGGATGAACGCCCCACGCGCCTTGGCTGGTCATTGCTGTTGCCCCTGCGGGATCGTCAGGGCAACCCGTGACCCTTGATGAAGTAACGCATGTGGTGGATGCGGCGGGCCTGACCATCCTCGGCACGGCGCGCGATGAGGGCAAATCCATCGTTTTGCTTGGTTTGTCGCGAGAGGGATGGGATGCCTTTGCCGCCGCCGAAGAATATGCGGATGGTGAGCCGAACCCCCTTGATCGCTGGTCGCAGCGGGTGATTGGGGCATTGGGCGCACGCCTTGATGCACAGGCGTTGTTTCCCTTTGGTGGCCCCCCGTACCAGCCTTTCATGCGCTGGGCAGCGGCAAGTGGAGTGATGTGGCCGTCGCCGCTGGGCATGTCGCTCCACCGCGATCATGGGCTGTGGATGTCTTTCCGGGGGGCGCTGGGCTTTGCGGCACTGGAGGGCATTGACGAAACCCCGGCGACCCGCCCGTGCGACACCTGCATCAGCCAGCCGTGTCTGAATACCTGTCCCGTCAATGCCTTCAGGGCCGAAGGTGGCGAGGGCGAGCGGTATGATGTGAATGCCTGTGCCGCGCATGTTGCCTCTGCCGAAGGCGCGGCGTGTCGGGAGCGTGGATGCCTTGCGCGGCGTGCGTGCTGGGTCGGACAGGATTTCGTGCCGGAGCCGAATCGTGCCAGCTTTCATATGCGCGCATTTGTGCGCGCAAGGGAGGACGCATGAAAACCCTGATCCTGCTGCGCCATGGCAAGTCTGACTGGTCCGGTTCGGTCCCGGATATAGAGCGGCCCATCAACCATCGGGGTCGCCACGCCGCCGGGCGCATGGCGCAATGGCTGGCGACGAAAGGATTGATCCCGGATCGGATGCTTGTTTCCCCCGCTACGCGCACACAGGAAACTGCCGGATTGCTGACTCAAACATGGGGTGCGGTCGATGTGCGAACTATTGATGCCTTGTATCTCGCTGAACCGGGGACGATTCTCGATGTGATTCAGGGAGAGGGGAAGGGCGGTGCGCTGCTTGTTCTCGGTCATAATCCGGGGTTGGAGAATGTTGCGGGCAGGCTGGCAAGGAATGATTGCCCCGCGACAATGCCGACCTGTACGGCGGCAGTGCTGCAATTTGGCGTGGCGCGGTGGGGGGATGTTGCGTTTGGGGATGGGACGCTTCTGCACCATGTTACACCGAAATCGCTTGCCTGAGCAGGAATGGAAGGCCACGCCATGAAAAATTCGCCGGGTGGATATGTGATCGCCCGCCCCGGTCGCGCCTGTGCGTTCCTGTGCATGGCAGCGGTTCTGTTTGTGGCTGGTTTTGCGGGTGCTTCGGAAGACAGTCCGCATGTTGTTCCCCTGACAATGGAGGAACTTGACCCCAAAGCCCTTGATGCGGCGCGGCGGTATTTTGCCATGCCGTCGATGCAGGGGCTGAGTACAGCAAAGCATGATCCCAGAGTGATCGCGCGGCGTGTGGAGAATGCCTTGCCGGAAGGCATTATGACGGACAATCAGCGTGAAGACCTGATCCTGCTGGCGGCAGAGGAGCTTTCCGACGTGAAGGAGGAATATGATGCGACCACGATCCGGGTGCTCGCGCATGTCTACACGGCGGAAGAACTGGAAGCACTGATCGCTTTTGAGCAAACCGAGGCGGGCCGCCGGATCGCGGAGAAGCGGCCTATCTATTCCGTGCTCATCAAGGAAGCGACCGCGAGTCTGCGGCGTGATGCGCTACAGCGGATTATCGAGCGTGTGACGGGGATCAAAGCTGCGCCGGAACAGTGAGCAGATATTATCCTGATCCGATCACCACGCCGACCAAAAGCACCAAAGCCCCACCAACCACGACCTGTAAGGCCGCGCGCATGAACGGGGTTTTCATATATCGGTTCTGAATCCAGGCAATGGCCCAGAGTTCGACGAAGACGATGGCGAAGGCGATGATTGTGGCGGTCCAGAAATCGGTAATCAGATAGGGCAGGGCGTGGCCCAAACCGCCCACAGTCGTCATCACGCCGGAGGCAATGCCGCGTTTCAAGGGGCTTCCCCGGCCTGAAATCACTCCGTCGTCGCTGGCGGCTTCGGTGAAGCCCATCGAGATACCCGCCCCGACCGATGCGGCAAGGCCGACAAGAAATGTGGTCCATGTATCCTGAGTCGCAAACGCAACGGCAAAGATCGGTGCGAGGGTTGAGACAGAGCCGTCCATCAATCCCGCCAATCCCGGTTGCACCCAGGTCAGAACCAGATTTCGATGGCTTTCCGCTGCTTCGCTCTCACGGGCGTCTTTTGTCAGATATTCCTGTTCCAGCGATTGGGCGTGGTTGTAATGGCCGATTTCTGCGGCGGCCAGATCGCCCAGAAGTTTGCGCGTGGCAGGGTGGCTGCTTTGTTGTGCAGCATGGCTGTAGAAATCATGTGCTTCCCGCTCCATCCGGGCCGCTTCCTCGCGGATGCGTTCGATTCCGAGATTTTCGATAAGCCAGACGGGTGTGCGGGCATAAAAGCCCGCGACATGCTCGCGCCGAATCAACGGGATCGTGCCGCCGAAACGGCTTTCGAACAGGTCAATCAAACGGCGGCGGTGTTCGTTCTCTTCCGCCGCCATCTCGCGGAAAACCAATGCGGAGGCTGGATAGCTTTTGTCCAGCCTGTCTGCGTAGGTTGCATAGATGCGTGCGTCATCTTCTTCAGCGAATATTGCCAGCGCAAGAACTTCGCGCTCGGAAAGATCGCGGAATTTTCGTCTATTGGAAAAGCCCGGTATCATATCAGCCTGTTTTTCCGCGCGCGATGGCTTCGGTGATGAGTTTGCGGGCCACATCGGCCCCGTCCCAGCGCACGATCCTGACCCATTTTCCGGGTTCAAGATCCTTGTACCGCTCAAAGAAGTGCTGAATCTGGTAGCGGGTGATTTCGGGCAGGTCCATCACGTCCTTCACATCCTCGTAGCGACGGGTGAGGCGGGTTGAGGGGACTGCGATGATCTTTTCGTCCCCGCCTGCCTCATCCTCCATCATCAGGACGCCGATGGGGCGACAGTTCATCACTGCGCCGGGGACAATGGGCCGCTGGTTCGGAACCAATACGTCGATGGGATCGCCGTCATCCGACAGGGTGTGTGGCACGAAGCCGTAATTCCCCGGATAGCGCATGGGCGTATAAAGAAAGCGATCAACCACCATGGTCCCGGCTTCCTTGTCCATCTCGTATTTTATCGGTTCGCCGCCGACCGGCACTTCAACAACGACATTGACGTCATCGGGGGGATTATCCCCGACAGAGATGGCTTCCAGTCTCATGGCTTGCTCCATTCGGTGAAGTTGCAGTGCAGCAATTACCCCATGGGAGACAGGTGTCACCACTTATGTTTTGGTGGAAATTTATTCAATGACAGTCGAATTGCATCTCGACCCTTGAGAAATCGTGACGTTCCAGATCGGTCAGGGCGATCCAGAAATAATACGTGCCCACATCGCCCCAGACCCAGTGCATTGCGTAATCGGAGGCCAGTTGCAGCAGCAGGAGCGAGGAGCGTGGGCCTTCGGTGGCCTCGTGTTGCAACCCCTCTTCATATCCGCCCATGCGGTGGGGGCGGTTGCTGGTGATGCGCCTTGACCATGCCTCGTGTTCCTGTCGCACGGCATCGGGCAATAGTGGGTTCAGGTCCGGGTCGGTGTAATAGCGGGCGACGATTTCGCGAAGCCCTGCCCCTTTTGGATCGAAACGGTCAAAGACGCTGATGCGTTTTCCGGCAACCTTTGGCTGTGAGGTATCGCTCCATTTGATTTCCAGCCATTCGAAAGCATCGGCTTCCATCTCCCTCTGGATTGCTTGCCAGTCGCCGGGTGCAAGTGGTTCGTCGCCGGACCCCAGCGTCTCTATCCGGGTGTGCAGACGGTGACGTGCCCCGGCCCACCATTCTTCATATCGGGTCTTTGCCGTCGAAACGGCATCAATCAGCCTTTGGGGAGACTCTGTGGCATTCAGGAGCCTGAGGGCGCGTGTCTGCTCATTCAGCCATCCTTTGATTTGGGTCGCATTGACCTCGTCGGCGGGTGTCTCAGCGCGCAAGGCGTTCAGGCGACTAACCCATGTATCGCAGGCTTTTGTTGCGGTGGTGATCAACTGGTCGCGGGTATCTGCCAACGCAAGCCGCGCATGTTCTTCATCTGACAGGTTTTGAGGGGGGCGGATGGAGTAACGGGGCGCATGGTCGATTGCCTGCAAGGCGTGGCGTGCCATGGCGTGCGTGAAGGGCTGTAGGGTCGGCCAGTGCCGCTCGTCCATGACCGGCTCGAACGGATAGAGGAAGCCGCTCATTTCCGTTGGTTCGTCAGCGATGGCGCACGCCGCCGCGTTTGGCGTGTTGGAAACCGGCACAATATCAAGTGGCCAGTACCGCCATGTCGTTGGCAGGTTCGAGCTATCGCCGCAATGCCGGTAATCCGGGCCTGTGTATTCGCCATCATGGACAGGGGGCATGTCGCCGGGGACGTCGCGGGGGGGTCCCATTGCGGATGTGTGCAGGACGTGCAGGTTTTCCGGCCCATCGGGGACGCCTTCATTCGGGTCGATGAAGAATAACAGCCAGCCTGTGCGCGGCCCAAGACCGCCCCAAAGATCGGCGGGCAAGGCGGCGCAGTCGATCTGCATCACGAAATGCAGTGGCCGTATTCCAAGATCGGGGTTGTGGGTGGATTGCGACGTCGGCCATGGCACGTCATCAGGCAAGCATGGAAACCCTCCCAACCACGATGTTGCCGGGTGATCCAGACGTGGTGGAATCTGGCGTCGCAGCAGAACCGAGGTTGTTTCGGTAATCTGTCTTTTGGGGGATGGTGGCGCGGGTTTCTGCGACGGAGTGGGTCGGGGCATTGGCGAAGGGCGTGTCGTCGCGCTGCCGGAACTGGTTGGCAATCGCCCATATATCTCTGCGCGAGTCGGTCGTCTGCCTGTCTGTTTTTTCAGGATGAATGAGGCAAAGGCGACCAGTGCCGCGATTATCAAGGCAGCAATGGCTGTAAGAATCAACACGGCAGCTCCCCGCACTCTATTATCTACGCCCCCTGCCTATTGGCGAGGGGTTAAGGGCGCGTAGCCGATCTGTCGCAAGAGAAGGGGGCTGGCAAAGTCGCGCCGATGCCGCAGTGCAAAATTAACGCGGTATACTCATGTCGCCGAACTGGCTGGTGTTCATCCTGCCGGGTCGCAGCGGATTTCCAGCGTCGTGACACCGGGGAATTTGGTGGAACGAGTATATTATATTTCCCGAACTCAAGCGGATCAGAGGTGGTAGAATGAAACTGCATCCATTCACCATCGTGAGTCGTTGGGATATGATCGAAATTAATGTTGCGTCAGTTTCTAACGCGCTTGCACATCTTTCATCTTATTGGCGTATTTTAGAAAACCGGGGGGAATTGTCACCGGGCGCAGTTAGGTATCTAAACCAAGAGCAATTGTCTGCGTTGGCGCCCTCCGTGGAAGTCTTGATGGAGCTTTCTAGAAAAATCTCTGCGCCAGTTACCCTTTCCAATTGCGACTCCCTGGTTTCAATGTTGACCCAAATCGCCGAAGGCGGTGGTAGATTTGACGAGCGCATCGCTGTTCGATTGGTGCAAACTCTAGGCGCAATTGTGAATTCTTTTCCAGCCGAATCAGAGACTAAGAAGGCCTTCATCATTGATAATCGGCACAGTGATTTCTACGTCGGCGCAAATGAGCCACTTCATTTTGGGGATCGAGCGTTAAAAGCCTTCCCGTCAATAATCTATGAGGTTTCCGAGGCATCGAATTGTATCGCTCTAGGGCGCTGGACAGCATCGGTTATGCATTTGATGCGCTCAATGGAGGTTCCTCTCCACGCTCTTGCAAAAAAGCTTTCCGTAAGTGTTGCAGCCAACCCCAACTGGCAGAACATTCTCGATCAGATTGATTGCGAAGCAAAAAAAGCAACTAAAGCTGGAATGGGTGCCGATGAGTTCCAGTTTATCAAGGAAACCACTTCGCATTTACGCTCTGTAAAGGACGCATTCAGAAATCACGCGATGCACCGCAAGACGAAATATGATGAAGAGCGTGCCATGGCGATTTGGAGCGGTTCAAAGTCGTTCATGGCGCACCTTTCGACCCGACTTTCGGAGTAGCAGGCGGTGTAATCTTTCCCATCGCCCGCTCAAATCGCTCATCGGCCTCGGTGGGGTTTAGTTTTCCAGCGGCTTCTAGGTCCGCGACTGCCTTTGCAAACCTCTTCGATTGCTCCGCTTGGCTTTCCTCTGCCTTCTTCTTTGGAATTATGCCCCCCGCACGATTTGTTTGATACTTGGGGCGCTTTCACACGATGCCTTGCAGCGCACGGTCGGCGCGCATTTCACCGGTAGCGCCCGTCGCAATCCAGTTGCTGTAACGTAAAGCGAATTCGCCGGTGTAGCGGTGAAGGTGGTGCTTGGCGCAATGCTGGTAGATGCCCTTCATGCCGCGCTTAATAGCCTTAGATGGTGTCGGTGTGGATCTGATCACGGCCATATTCGCCCGCGCCGTGGCGCACTAAGTCATGCGCCGCGAAGGTCTGGTCCAATTTCTTGTAGTAGCTGGCTTCGTTAGTGAAGACGGTCGCCTCTTTGGCGATGTTTTCGCGCAGGATCGGGAGCGGATCGTCAGCCTTGAGGCTGTTAACGACTATCGATCGCGCCTTGCCGGTGTTGCGCTCTACCAGCGACAGAACCTTGTACTTGTGTGCATAGCCGCGACCCTTTTTCTCGCCGCGCCGCTTAACGCTGGTGTCATGGCCGATGAAGGTTTCATCGACTTCGACAATGTCGCCGTCGCCGCCCATAGGAGCAAGATCGCCGTCCCGCATCGCTTCACGGATGCGGTGAGACATGAACCAAGCGGTTTTGGGGGTGACGCCAAGCATTCGGTGAAGCTGGTTACTGCTCACGCCTTTCTTGCTCGCGCACATCATGTAGATCGCCTGAAGCCACAGGTTCATCTTGACGTGGCTGGACTCGAAAACGGTCCCGACCTTCACGGTGAAGGGCTTACGGCACTTGTAGCACTTGTATGCGCCAATGCGGGTAGACTTGCCGCTCATCTTGGAAACGCGCTTGCGCTCGCCACACTTCGGGCAGGTTGCGCCATGCGGCCAGATGCGCGCTTCTAAGTATTCGTAGGCGGCTTGCTCATCGTGAAACTCGGAGCGGGACGTGACAGACATCGGGGCAACTCCTTTTGCCCAATCTTTATACCAAACCCGCTTGGGTACGGGAAGTATAACGTCGCTAAAATTAGAGGTGCCCAAGGCGCATGACACCTTGACGATGAACCGTAAATGTTTTGTAAAGCCGCCGCTTGACATCACGCCTCGTCAATCCAGGAAGCGCCTTGCGGCGGCCAACGGGTTAAAAACCGGGGTCATACTTTTTGAGGAGGGATGAGGATGCTTATTCTCGTTATTCTATGCGGATTGTTATCCGTTGTTTACGGTTGGTGGGCCACCAAAGAGGTTCTCGCCGCCGATGCGGGTAATGCCCGTATGCAGGAAATCGCTGAAGCGATTCAGGAAGGCGCACAAGCCTATCTGGCGCGCCAGTACACGACCATCGCTGTAGCCGGAGCGGTGATCTTTGCCCTTGTCGCGATTTTCCTGTCGTTCCCTGCCGCCATTGGCTTTTTGATCGGTGCTGTGCTCTCCGGGGCCGCCGGGTTCATCGGGATGCTGATTTCTGTGCGCGCAAATGTTCGCACGGCACAGGCATCGAGCGTCAGTCTTGGGGCTGGCCTTGACATCGCGTTCAAGTCGGGCGCTGTCACGGGGATGCTCGTGGCCGGTCTCGCGCTGTTGGGCGTCGCTGTTTATTACGGTATCCTGACCGGAATTGCCGGGTATGATCCTGCGGATCGCGTCGTGATTGATGCGCTGGTGGCGCTGGGCTTTGGTGCGTCGCTTATCTCGATCTTCGCGCGTCTTGGTGGCGGTATCTTCACCAAGGGTGCGGATGTGGGTGGCGACCTTGTTGGTAAGGTCGAGGCCGGTATCCCCGAAGACGATCCCCGCAACCCTGCCACCATCGCTGATAACGTCGGCGATAACGTGGGTGACTGCGCGGGCATGGCCGCTGACCTGTTCGAGACCTATGCGGTGACGCTGGTTGCGACGATGGTTCTTGGCTCGATCTACTTTGCGGGCACGGACATGCTCTATAATGTCATGCTTTACCCGATGGTCATCGGTGCGGCCTGTGTGCTGACCTCCATCGCGGGCACGTTCTTTGTGAAGCTGCCTGAGAACAACTCGATCATGGGCGCACTTTATCGCGGCTTTATCGCCTGTGCCGTCCTCTCGCTTGTCATCATGCTGCCGGTTACGGCCATGATGGTTGGTCTTGGCACTGAAATGACGACCAGTACCGGCGTGACTTTCACTGGCTGGAACCTCTATTTCTGTGGTGTGATCGGCATCATCATCACCGGCATCATCATCTGGGTGACGGAATACTACACTGGCGTCGATTACCGCCCGGTTCGCTCGATTGCCCAGGCATCGGTTTCGGGCCATGGTACGAACGTGATCCAGGGTCTTGCTGTCTCGCTTGAGGCAACCGCGCTGCCCGCCCTGACGATCATCGTCGGTATTATCGCCACCTACTCGCTTGCCGGTCTGTTCGGCATTGCCATCGCCGTGACGGCCATGCTGGCCCTTGCTGGTTTTGTTGTCGCGCTCGACGCTTTCGGTCCTGTGACCGATAATGCGGGCGGCATTGCCGAGATGGCGGGTCTGCCCGAAGACGTGCGCAACACGACCGACGCGCTCGACGCTGTGGGCAACACGACCAAAGCTGTCACCAAGGGTTATGCTATCGGTTCCGCCGGTCTTGGCGCGCTGGTGCTGTTCGCGGCCTATACCGAAGACCTGAAGTTCTTCTCTTCGACAGCCAAGGAGGGGTCGGTCTTCTACGGCATTGATGCCGATGTGCTGTTCAATCTGTCGAACCCCTATGTTGTGGCAGGTTTGCTGTTCGGTGGCCTGTTGCCTTATGTCTTTGGTGGTATGTCGATGACCGCCGTGGGCCGCGCCGCCGGTTCTGTGGTTGAAGAAGTTCGCCGTCAGTTCAAGGCCGATCCGGGCATCATGGCCGGAACGTCCAAGCCTGATTACGCACGGGCGGTGGATATGCTGACCAAGGCCGCGATCAGGGAGATGATTGTTCCATCGCTCCTGCCGGTTCTGTCACCGATCTTCGTCTTCTTTGCGGTCAGCGCAGTCTCGACCTACGCCAACGGCTTTGCGGCTCTGGGCGCGATGTTGATGGGCGTGATCGTCACCGGCTTCTTCGTCGCCGTTTCCATGACCGCCGGTGGTGGCGCATGGGATAACGCGAAGAAAAGCTTTGAGGACGGTTTCGTGGACAAGGACGGCGTGAAGCACGAAAAGGGTGGCGAAGCGCACAAGGCGTCCGTCACTGGCGACACCGTTGGCGACCCCTACAAGGACACCGCTGGCCCCGCCGTGAACCCGATGATCAAGATCACGAACATCGTGGCACTGCTGCTGTTGGCGGTTATGGCGCACTGAATGAAATAACGATACATTGTAATCGTATCGAATTTTAATAAAAGCCCCGGTGACGCTGTCGCCGGGGCTTTTTTGTGCTGTGAACGAATTTTTTGAATAAAGGACATAGTATTCAATACATCAAACATATGCAGAGAATGGCGATTTTTGACTTTATTCGATAAAATTAGGTACTTTATACGCCGTTTGTTTACAGGCGTTCACCACATCATACAGGGTTATATTTACCCATGACGGGCATTGTGTGTTCAAGGCCGGGGGGCCACAAACATGCAATCCTGTTGGGGGACCACACCATGAAACGTACTGCGCTCACATCCGGTATTACCACCATTCTCATGGCCCTGACATCCGGCCAGGCCTTCGCAGGTGGACTTGGCGACATTAATGCCGTTTCCTGTGGCACGGACCCGGCCAAGGCCAGCCGTGTTGGCAAACCTACCGGCGCGGTCTACGAGATCGGCAATCCGGCGATCCTGGCGGCGGGGGCCGACAGTCAGTTTCCGGCGATGATAAAGCTGAAGATGATCTACCAGCATGACGGATATGCCGAGATCGAACATTGTGGCGGCACTGTTATTGACAGCCGCCATGTCGTGACCGCCGCCCACTGCGTCAAGGCCAAGGACGGCCTGCAATGGGACCGCATCGAGCTGGTCACGGGGGACCATAATGTTGACGGCCCCGGAACGATCCGCCGTACGGCGCATCAGGCTGTGTGCCATGCGGGGGCGGATACCTATCTCTCGAACGACATTGCCATCGTCAAGCTGGATCAGCCGTTGCCGAGGGAAATCGTTCCGGCGGTAATTGATGATTTCCGCCGCCCAACCGTGAAACCGGGGGGTATCGCGATTGCGGCGGGGTGGCCGGTGACGGGGCCGAAAGCAGGGCAGAAGTCGCTTCAGAAAGTGCCGCTGTCCGTGACCGATGTGGAATGGCCCGGTTTCATCACTGTGACCAGCCCGTTTGGCCGGATGGAAGGCGTCTGTCAGGGCGAAAGCGGGGGGCCGCTGCTTTCGACCACGAACGGCTATCAGAGTGTTGCGGGGGTCTTGTCCGGCATTGAACCGGGTACGAATGATTACAATGGCGAGCCATGCATGAAAGCCGGGTACGATATGTATTACACGCCTATCGCCGCCTATCGTGACTGGATTGAGGATGTGATCAGTCTTTGCTCCAGCAATCCCGACGAGTGCCGTGGCAAGGACGAGTCGACCTTCTTCATGTCATCCCGGCCTTCCGGTCAAGGCATTGGTCGGATGGCGTCGGTCAACACGTTCAGCCAGTAAGGCGGGAGTGATACGCGCCTGACGGTTGGGGGACCGGAACGATCCGGGCGCGTTTTCCTGTCAGTCGGGGGGCTGATGGGAAAAACAGGGTGAAACACAGGATCACATAAAAATTGTGAATGGCCCAGCGGGCGGGTGTTTCACCCATGGCGGCACTTCCAGCGGGAAGTGCCGCCTTTTTTAGATCAGGTCAGCGTGAGCGGAGCAACGCCGAGTGGCACAGCAAACTTCTCGCACCAGAGCCAGATTTCATTGTAATCGCCAACATCCAGAGTCGAAGGAATCTCGTAGACCTGTGCGCCGGTGAGGGAGGTCAGCGGCGATATGATCGCTTCCTGACGGAAACCGTTATTGCCGAAAGCAATTTTCGGATCAGGCGAGCCATCGTGGAAGAAGTCCGAAGCGAGGCTGATAAACCATTTTCCATCCGAACGGAACACACTCGCATGGCCGGTTGTCACGTGCTCGCTTGCACCTGTGAAGCTGCCCACGGCTGTCTCGCGCCCCTGAATGGCGTGAGTGAATGTCGCAGCAGAGGCGGCAGGCGCGGAAGCAGGCGCTGTTGACTGGCTTGATGAAGTACAAGCACCGAGTACCATGGCGGAAAGCAGGATAGGTAGGATTGAGCGCATTACATTTTTCTCCGTTTTTATGTGTCGTAACAATTCATCACTCACGTTCGGTTTTGAATTCAAGTTTTTTAATAAAGTTGCGAGTGACTGACACATTTCAATATATACTGTCGTTTCGGATGGTCCAGCCGTTAACCCTTGTTTTATAATCCGAGCGCCAGTCGGCGGGCATCATAGATCGCCGCATGGATATTTCGGCTGGCCACCGCATCGCCGATGCGGTGCAGTGTAAAGCCATATTTTGCAATGGGTTGGGGCTGTCCCGCCACCAGTGCGGCCAGATCGGTCACGCCGCCATTGATGGCCTTGCCTGCAAGCTCATCATAGGTATCGGTCAGGGGAATGGTTCCGTGTTCGATGACGATGTGATCGGCGCGCATCTCGACCTCCGGGCCGCCATAATCGCTGTGGAACAGGGCGCGCAGGGCGTTTCCATCCCGCTCGACTCGTACGAGGCGGTGGTCGGGGGTTACGCGCACGCCGCCCCGGTGGAATTTTTCCAGATATTTCGGATAATTTGATGCCCCCATCTCCATACAGATGGCGCGGTCGGTCGTGACGAAGGCGACACGTACATCGTCGCGTTCCGCAAGATCGCAGACGAGAGAGGGCGCCTGATGCTGGCCATTATCGTCATAGACCAGAACATCGCCCTCGACCTTTGCTCCGTCCAGAACGTCCCAGACGCTCAGGCACAGATCGCCGCCCTCGACATGCCCGGTATCGGGCAAACCACCCGTCGCGATGATAACGGCGTCGGGGGTTTCAGCGAGGATTTCCTCGGATTCGGCATAAGTGTTGAGGCGGATGTCCACGCCGAGCGTTTCAACTTCCCCGGCCAGCCAGTCAGCGATGCCGATGATGTCGCGCCGTACCTTTGCCTGTGCCGCGATGCGAACCTGTCCGCCCAGTTTGGCCCCGGCCTCGAATAACACGACGGAATGGCCGCGTTCGGCACAGACGCGCGCAGCCTCCATTCCCGCTGGCCCTCCGCCGACCACGACGACCTTGCGTGCGGGGCCGCTGGAGGGGGGTGTGAGATGCGAAATCGTGGCTTCGCGCCCGGTGGCGACATTATGCAGGCACAATGCCTCGCCCTCGCCATAGATGCGGTCGATGCAATAGCCCGCGCCAACGCAGGGGCGGATACGATCTTCCTGTCCCGCGATCATCTTGCGAACCAGATGCGGGTCGGCGATATGCGCGCGGGTCATGCCGATCAGATCGACGATGCCTTCCTGTACCGCATGGCGGGCGGTTGGCAGATCGGGGATGCGTATCGCGTGGATGACCGGCAGATCGACCTCGCGCCGGAAGGTGGCCACGTTGGCCAGAAAAGGCGCGAGTTTCTGGAACATCGACGGCACGCCGTAATGGGACAGCTCGTAATTATGGTCCGGGCGTCCAACATTGAGATTCAGATAATCGACCGCCCCGGCCTCGCGCAGCATGTTGGCGTAGCGGATTGAGTCTTCGTAGCCTGTCGCACCCTCGATCTCGCCGCCGATTTCCATGCGGATACCAACCACGAAATCGCTGCCGACAGCTTCACGCACTGCTTCGAAAACCTCCAGCGCAAAGCGGGCGCGGTTTTCGAGTGATCCACCATATCCGTCATTGCGAAGATTGAGGTCGGGCGACAGGAACTGGCTGAGGAGGTGCCCGTTTTGCAGCACCTCTACCCCGTCCAGCCCGCCTTCCTTGCAGCGGCGGGCGGCGGCAGCATAATCCCCGACGATGCGGCGGATGTCGGCGGCGTCCATCGCCTTGGGAAAGCCGCGATGCGAATGTTCGCGTACCCGCGAGGGCGCAACGACGGGCAGCCAATCGCCGTCATTCCATGTGGTGCGTCGCCCCAGATGCGAGATCTGGCAAAGCAACGCGGCCCCGTGGGCATGGATGCGATCCGCAAATTGCTGAAAATACGGGATCACCCGGTCGCCGGAAACATCAAGCTGACCGAAGACTGAAGGGCTGTCCGCCGAAACGCAACTGGACCCGCCGAACATCGTCATACCGATGCCGCCCCTGGCCTTTTCCTCGTGGTAGAGCTGATAGCGTTCTGCGGGCATCCCGTCTTCGGCATAGGCCGGAGCGTGGGGAGTGCTGACGATACGATTGCGGATCGTCAGGCCGTTGAGCGTGAACGGTTCGAGCAGGGGATCGGTTTTCGCCATGGCTGGTCTCGCAGGAATGGGGCTTCCCTCGACGGGGGTGCGGGGTCGATGCAAGCCATGCACGATTTTTATTGCGGATAAAGGCCGGGGATTATGCGGGGTGGGTTTTGCGACCACCGCCGAAGGCTATTCCAGCATTTTCACGGGTGGTCTGAGGGGCATGTATCGGGATTGTAAAAAATGCCACCTTTATGGATGTGCGCGTAGGGTTCGGGGGCGGAAACCTGCCAGCCAGACGGAGCCGGGACATGAGCTGAACCACCAGTGCGGGGCAGCGCGCGGTGTTGACATCGAAGTAAAACTCCGCTCAATTGTTCATGTTATGTTCAATTTACGGAGCGGCCTTGAGACACTGGGATTGGGACGGGATGGTGGAGGCGAACCGGGGGCGGCTGATCGGGCTGTTCGTGGGGGTGTTTGCCATGCTGGGGCCGGATGCCGGGAAAATCGAGGCGGTGCGACGTGGTGTGTGGCGGGCTGTGCTGGCGCAGTTATTGCCGATGGAATCGGCGTTGCGGCGGCTGATCTTTGTCATGGCGCGTGATCTGGGGGCGGCTGTGTTGTCGATGCGGGCTGCGCCGGGTGAGATTCCGCAAAGCAGGAATGGGGAGCGAAAGCCGGTCTTCCGGCTGACTGACCCGCTGCGTAATCCCGATCCAAAGCCATGCTCCACGCCGGGGCGCGGGCCGCGTATCCTGTTTTTTGATGAGTGGGGTCCGGGGCCGGAAAACCCTACGCGATCCGATGATGATTTGCTGGATGCCGCCGCCTTGCGGAATCGATTGGCGGCGATGAAGGCCGCGCTGGATGATCTGCCCGGACAGGCCCGACGGCTGGCGCGGTGGTATGCGCGGCGGGATCGGATGCGGGCGGCAACAGGGTTCTCGCGGCATTATCCGCTGCGTTCGGGCCGTCCGCCCGGCCATCGGGACAAGGGCAAACGCGAGGTGGATGAGGCGCTTGCCACCTGCCACGATCTCGCACTGCGATGCCGGGCTATGGTCGAGGCGGACGGGTAGGATTGCGGGTTATTCGTCCGTATGCGGATTTTATT
>CALFFK010000066.1 GCA_937957975.1 uncultured Neomegalonema sp. | reverse complement strand
CAACCTCAGGACCGGCTGCAACAGCCACTTTAGCTGATTCGCCAGTGCAACCAACGAACAGTAAAGTTGCCGTGATCAAGACCGATAGCCGACACATACGACCTGCGGCAAAAAGGCCAGAAGCTTTGAATACTGCCATGGAAATCCCCTTGCTTTCACAACCGCTTTCGCGCCGGAACGTAAATCACTCTGTTAGATAGATCATGTCTTCATTTTATTTACAGCGTGTTGACGAATGTCCATCAACCCTTCTCCGCGCCGGGTCACACGTCGTATCACTTGGCTGTGACAACAAGCACATTTTCTGCCTCGACTAAAATATTTATAAGGCAATTGTTTTAATTTGGTTATATCATGGTTTGTAAGAAGTGCGTGTAATTCGCGCATAGTTGGAGTATTGAGTGTGTTGAGTACCGAAGCGTCATTCCGGACGACAGGTAAGGTCAAATGGTTCGACCCAGTGAAAGGGTACGGGTTCATTGTGCCTGACGAGCCTGATGAATTTGATGGCGACGTGTTGTTGCACATGTCTGTATTGCGCTCAGCAGGCTTCAGCACCGTACCCGAAAATGCCCGAATTGTATGTGAAGCCGTGCGTGGACAACGGGGCGCTCAAGCAACCCGTGTCTTGGAACTTGATGACAGCGCCCATGCGTCTGAAGACTTAGCCGATGCCCTCGATTTTTCGATTGAGGACAGTCATCCGGTTCAACATGGCGACCTGTTGCCCGTGCGCGTGAAGTGGTTTGATCGCGCAAAGGGATTCGGGTTTGGGAATATGATTGGGGATGCCTCGGATATTTTCATTCATATGGAAACGCTGCGCCGATATGGTTTGCCGGATCTTGCGCCCGGTGAGGCCGTGCTCGTGCGCGCCCTGCGTGGCCCGCGGGGTATGATGGCTACGGAAGTGCGCCCATGGGATCATTCTTTCCGTCAATGAGCAGGCGTCACTTCTTCATGGGTCTGTGCGCTGCGCTGCTGACAGCAAGCGCAGCGTTTGCCGAAACGCCGGGGAATGGTGTGGTGACGATCGCGTCAGGTGATCGCACCCATAGCTTTGCCATCGAAATCGCGGATGAACCGAACGAGCGGTCGGTTGGCCTGATGAACCGCCCGTTCATGGCGGAGGATGCAGGGATGCTGTTTATTTATCCCCGCGAACAATTCGCCTCATTCTGGATGAAGAACACCCTTATCCCATTGGATATGCTGTTTATTTCAAATGACGGGCGCATCTTACAAGTCGCCCGTGAGGCGGTTCCGCTGTCTCTCACGCCGATCAGGTCGACCCAGAAAGTGCGCGCTGTTCTGGAGATCAATGGCGGTCTTGCGGAGCGTTTGGGCATCGACGTTGGAGACACGGTGACGCTTTATCGCGAAAAGTGACGATGTAAGTGATTGAGCCTCTTGCGTCGCTCTGCGACGTGTTCTATCACGCACAAATCGGAGCGTGGCGCAGCTTGGTAGCGCACCTGTTTTGGGTACAGGGGGTCGCAGGTTCGAATCCTGCCGCTCCGACCACTTCCCCCAATTGTAAATGTTGGCGACGCCTTTGAGGGGCGATCAGTCATCAAGCGACTGTAGAAACCTCTGATCGACACGACATAGCGAAATGCTGGCGCCCCCTTTGTCCGAAAGGCTGAAGAAGGTTGTACATTCCCACTCTGGAAGACGACCTTCGTCCCGCAAACGATTGGCGACGTCATCTGACTGCCGAAGGGCATGACGTATACCATGTAACTTCAGTCACAGATGTCTATTCCCCAGCTTCATAAATTTTGACGGACAGAGAGTTTTCTGGTCCCTTCGGCTGATGTTCATCGCAGCAGGGTCAAGGATGTCGCGAGGTGGTCGTCGGGCAAAATGCGTTGTGAGCTGAGTGCCGGGTAACGCGCCAGTCTTGAAGGGATGATTGGCAAGGGTCGGGGTGCGGCCTCTCGGCTATTGAAGGCGCGCATTCTGCTCAAGGCCGATACCGGCGACGGTCGTGAAGGTTGGGATGATGCCCGGATTTCCGGGGCTTTTGAGACCAGTGCGTCAACAGTCTACCGGACGCGCCGCCAGCTTGTGAAAGAGGGTCTGGAGGCAGCGCTTGACCGCAGGAAGCACGATACCCCCCCGCACGGCACGGATTTTCGACAGCGAGGCTGAGGCACGGTTGATCCAGTTGGCCTGTTCGGAGCCACCAGAAGATCATGCCCGCTGGTCGCTGCGCCTTCTGGAAAAAAAGTCATGGAACTGGGCATCGTCGAAGCGGCCAGCGACAGCACAATTCAGCGCGTAGAGTTACCCCTCCCACAGCAGCGCTGCCGGCTTGTATCGACCGCGCTGCAATGGGGTCTTCATGCAGCAATAGGCAGGGACAGGCGGATAGAATACCCGGCAATTCGTCCTTGCCGTCGCCAACATGACCGAGAGAATGATAGACCGCATCGCGCTCTGAGACGTGACCCCGAAATGCGCCCTGAAGAGCCGGAACTGAGCACTTGTGCGTTGCTGATCTCTGCAATACGGGCGCTAACCAACGGTTATTACAGTGCTCTTGCGAGGCGCGCGAATGACAAAATAATGGGAGAGGTGGGTGGTGGGGGATCCTGGAATCGAACCAGGCATGGGTCTCCCCGGCGGATTTACAGTCCGCTGCCGCACCTTGCAGCGCATCCCCCTCACCGGCGGTTTTCGTAGGGTTCCGACGTTGCCGGGTCAACACCTTTTTCACTATACATCATTCAACAGGCACATAATGGCCTTCCGGTACCGCTTAAGAACCGCGTCGCGCGCCCAATGCCTGCCGTTTTCAACTGTATGGCGGCCCGCAGACCAGACATCCCGGACGATACCCTGTCCTGCCACGAAAATCATTCCGTCCAAAAGCTGATCGTCGCACAGCGCATAAAGCGCAGGTGCTTCGCTATCAATTGCAACCATGTCCGCCAGAAAACCCACCGCAATCTGCCCGCTATGACGGTTCAGTGCACGGGCAGCACCCTGCAATGCGCCAGAATAAAGTGTCTGCCCAACCGAGCAATCCGCCGATGCCAGCACATTGCGTGCCTGATCACGAAGCCGTTGGGAATATTCGAATGTCCGCAATTCCTCGCCCAGGGCAATGCGGATATTGGAATCCGAGCCAACCCCGAACATCCCCCCCGCCGCCAGATACCTTTCCCCGTCAAAGATACCATCGCCGAGATTGGATTCTGTAATCGGGCACAGCCCTACGACGGCCCCTGACGCCGCAAGACCGTGTGTTTCCCGTTCCGTCATGTGAGTCGCATGAATCAGGCACCAGCGTTTATCAAGCCCTGTATTCGCCAACAGCCATTCAACCGGGCGCGCACCGAGCCAGTTCGAGACCTGCTCCACTTCCTGCATCTGCTCCGCAGCATGGATATGTATCGGCATATCGGGAAAAGCAGCAAGCAATGCCGCAAGCTCATCCGGGGCCGTCGCGCGCAGGGAATGGGGTGCTACGCCAAGCGACGTATCTGCCGGGCAATCAGCAAGATACCGGCCCGTCGCCTGAACCATCGTCTGAAAACGGTCTAGATCGTTTCCGAAGCGTAATTGGCCACCTCTCAACGGTGCTTTCGATGCCCCGCCATACGTGTAAAGAACCGGTAGATGCGTCAAACCGATTCCCGTCTCTGCCGCCGCCGCGCAGATGCGCCCTGACAGTTCCGCCAGATCATCATAAGGCGCGCCCCCTGGCTGGTGATGAACGTAATGGAACTCGCCCACGGCGGCATATCCAGCTTCCAGCATCTCCATAAAGACAAGCCCTGCAATGGCTTCTATTTGGTCGGGGGTCAGTCGATTCAAAAACCGGTACATCAATTCCCGCCAGCTCCAGAAATTGTCGCGTCCTGATGCGCGATGTTCTGTCATCCCGGCCATAGCGCGCTGAAATGAGTGACTATGCAGATTCCCCGGCGCAGGCAGCAGCGTATCGACCCTCGTATCGGCTGATTCCGCCACAACGCCCGTCTCAATAAGGGCGATGTGTAAACCATCCACAATCACCCTTACATCCCGCGCCCATTCTGCCCCCAGAAGCGCCCGCTTCGCATGAATCGCCATCGCCCACACCTTTCGCCCAAGGATCGTTTCCCATACGGTCTACCGAAAGCAATATAGCGACGATAGCGGGGCGAAGCGAAATGGCGGGGTTCATTCTAACCCAGGCACGGGTGGCGACGATTGTGTCGGGCGATGCGCCCTATGGCATGATCGAAGATGCAGCAATTGTGATTGAGGCGGGCAGGGTCGTCTGGGTTGGCGCAAAATCCGACCTTCCCCCGGATCATGCAAAGCTGGAATCGCGCCCTTTGGATGGGCGGCTCATCACACCCGCCCTAATAGATTGCCACACCCATATCGTCTTTGGCGGCAACCGCGCGCGGGAATTCGAGATGAGGCTCGAAGGTGCTACTTACGAAGAAGTCGCACGGGCAGGGGGCGGCATCGTCTCGACCGTAAAGGCAACGCGTGAGACGGATGAGGATACCCTGCTCACTGATGCGTTGCGCCGGGTTGATGCCCTTCTGGCCGAAGGCGTGGCATTGATTGAGGTGAAATCAGGTTACGGTCTTGATACTGAAACCGAATTGAGAATGCTCCGCACCGCTCGCCGTATCGCCAAAATGCGCGATGTGCGGATCGTAACCAGCTTTCTGGGCGCACATGCGATTTCGGCGGAGTATGCGGGCCGAGCCGATGCCTATATCGACGAAATCGCCATCCCCACGCTTCGTGCCGTCCATGCGGCGGGGTTAGCCGACGCCGTAGATGGATTTTGCGAAGGGATCGCCTTTACACCCGCCCAGATCGCGCGGGTTTTTGCCGTAGCGGGCGAACTCGGCCTACCCGTAAAACTCCATGCAGAACAACTCTCTAACCTTGGCGGTGCAGCGTTGGCTGCCTCCCATGGTGCGCTTTCCTGCGATCACATCGAATATCTGGACGAAGACGGCATTGCCGCCATGGCCACAGCCGGATCAGTTGGCGTTCTTCTTCCCGGTGCGTTCTATACTGTGCGTGAGACGCAATTACCCCCGGTTCAGGGCTTGCGTGATGCGGGGGTTCCCATCGCCCTTGCGACTGATTGCAACCCCGGTTCCTCGCCACTCACTTCCCTGTTGCTGACGATGAATATGGCCTGCACCCTCTTTCGCATGACGCCGGAGGAGGCGTTGACCGGCGTGACCAACAACGCGGCACGGGCGCTCGGTATCGACGATTGCGGCACTATTGCGCCCGGAAAGCGGGCCGATCTTGCAGTCTGGGATGTCGAACACCCGGCGGAACTCTCCTATCGCATTGGTTTCAACCCGATCCATGCACGATACTTCGCGGGTACAACATGACGATCCAGTTGACCCCCGGTTCGGCCACACTCGATCAGCTTTGTCAGGTTTGCATGGGCGTCGAGCCAGTCGTCCTTGATCCTGCTTGCCGCCCTGCCGTCGAAACCGCCGCAGCGCGCGTTGCAGAGGCCGCAGCAAGGGATATTGCCGTCTATGGTATCAACACAGGCTTCGGCAAACTCGCCAGTGTCAAGATCGCCCCGGAAGACACGGCTATCCTGCAACGCAATCTGATACTAAGCCATTGTGCAGGGGTCGGCCCGCCCATTGAGGCGCGCCATGTCCGCACCATGATGGCGCTCAAGCTACTCTCCCTTGGGCGCGGTGCATCCGGTGTTCGCTGGCAGATCATCGAACAGATAGAGGCAATGCTGGCCAGGGCGGTTATTCCCGTGATTCCGGCGCAAGGCTCCGTAGGCGCATCAGGCGATCTCGCCCCACTGGCGCATATGGCCGCTGTGATGATGGGTGAGGGCGAAGCGCAGTTCAAGGGCGAGCGTCTGCCGGGCCGTGAAGCCCTTGCCCGTGCCGGTCTTGATCCCGTCACGCTTGGGGCCAAGGAAGGACTGGCCCTCATCAACGGAACACAGTTCTCTACCGCCTTCGCGCTCACCGGCCTTTTCGATGCATGGCAACTGGCGCAGAGCGCCCTTGTCACCTCTGCCTTGAGCACAGACGCCATCATGGGTTCGACCGCACCGCTGCGCGCTGAAATTCATGCCTTGCGAGGGCATCGCGGGCAAATCGAGGCGGCGGCGGCGATGCGTGCCCTGCTTGACGGTTCCGAAATCCGTAATAGCCACCGGGAAGGCGATACCCGCGTGCAAGACCCCTATTGCATCCGTTGCCAACCGCAGGTCACGGGCGCAGCGATGGACGTGTTGCGGCAGGCCGCGCAAACGCTGGAAATCGAGGCCAATGCCGTTACCGACAACCCCATCGTGCTGGAAGATGCTATTCTTTCGGGCGGTAATTTCCATGCCGAACCCGTCGGATTTGCTGCCGACCAAATTGCGCTGGCCATCACCGAAATCGGGGCCATCGCCCAGCGCCGCATCGCGCTAATGGTTGATCCGGCCCTTAGCTTTGACCTGCCACCGTTCCTGACCCCCGATCCGGGCCTGAACTCCGGGTACATGATCGCTGAAGTCACGAGCGCGGCCCTGATGAGTGAAAACAAGCACCTCGCCAATCCGTGCGTTACTGATTCCACGCCTACTTCTGCCAATCAGGAAGATCATGTGAGCATGGCAGCCCATGGGGCGCGGCGGCTGAAACGCATGAATACCAATCTCGCCCATGTCCTCGGCATCGAAGCCCTTTGCGCCGCCCAGGGCATCGGCTTTCGCGCACCCCTGAAAACAAGTGCGCCCTTGCAAATCATTATCTCCACCCTGCGCGAAACGATCACTGCCCTTGCAGAAGATCGTTTCATAGCCCCTGATCTCGACAATGCAGCGATACTTGTATCATCCGGTCAGATCGCAATCGCGAGCGGAACGCCCCTCCCCCAAATCACCATCAGAACGCAGGAGCCGTGATGTCAGATCCCCGCCGTAATACCCGCGATGTCTACTCCCCGACCGGCCCGGAGCTGAACGCCAAAAGCTGGCAAACCGAAGCCCCTATGCGGATGCTGATGAACAATTTGCATCCTGACGTGGCCGAAAATCCGCATGAGCTGGTCGTCTATGGCGGCATCGGGCGCGCGGCGCGGACATGGGGGGATTTTGACCGAATCGTGGAGACGCTCAAGAAACTTGAAAGCGACGAAACCCTGATCGTCCAGTCAGGTCGCCCCGTCGCCGTGATCCGCACCCACACCGACGCCCCCCGCGTCCTGATCGCCAATTCCAATCTCGTTCCCGAATGGGCAACATGGGATCATTTCCACGAGCTGGACCGCAAGGGTCTGATGATGTACGGGCAAATGACCGCCGGATCATGGATATATATCGGCACACAAGGCATCGTACAGGGAACCTACGAAACCTTCGCAGAAGCGGGCCGCCAGCATTACGATGGTGATCTGACCGGCAAATGGATACTCACCGCTGGCCTCGGCGGCATGGGTGGCGCACAGCCTCTCGCAGCGGTTTTTGCGGGCGCATCCTGTCTGGCTGTCGAATGTGACCCTGCCCGCATCGACGCCCGTTTGCGCACGAAATACCTTGATCAACGTGCCGATACCCTAAACGACGCCCTTGCCATGATCGACCGCTGGACCGCCGCCGGGGAAGCCAAATCCGTTGGCCTTCTCGGTAATGCCGCCGATATCTTCGCTAAACTGGTCGAGCGCAATATCCGCCCCGATATCGTCACTGACCAGACGTCTGCACACGACCCTGTAAACGGCTATCTTCCCCAGGGTTGGACGCTGGCGGAATGGCGTGACAAGCGCGAAAGCGATCCAAAGGCTGTCGAACGAGCGGCCCGTGCGTCGATGAAAACCCATGTTGCGGCAATGGTCGAATTCTGGAACCGGGGTATTCCGACCCTCGATTATGGCAATAATATCCGACAGGTCGCCAAGCAGGAAGGGTTGGAGAACGCCTTTGATTTTCCCGGCTTCGTTCCCGCCTATATCCGACCCCTTTTCTGCCGGGGCATCGGTCCCTTTCGCTGGTGCGCCCTTTCCGGCGACCCCGAAGACATCTACAAGACCGATGCCAAGATGAAGCAGTTATTCCCAGAAAACGAGGGTCTGCACCGTTGGCTTGACATGGCGCGCGAGCGTATCGCCTTTCAGGGTCTACCCGCGCGCATCTGCTGGATAGGCCTTGGCGACCGCCACCGTGCGGGTCTTGCTTTCAACGAAATGGTCGCCAGCGGAGAATTGAAAGCCCCCGTCGTCATAGGCCGCGATCATTTGGACAGTGGCTCCGTCGCCTCCCCCAATCGCGAAACCGAAGCCATGAAAGACGGTTCCGACGCCGTTTCTGACTGGCCGCTTCTCAATGCCCTCATCAACACGGCCAGCGGCGCAACATGGGTATCGCTGCACCATGGCGGCGGCGTGGGCATGGGCTTTTCGCAGCATTCCGGTATGGTCATCTGCGCGGATGGCACGGCAGATGCCGCCCGCCGACTGGAGCGCGTCCTCTGGAATGACCCTGCCAGCGGCGTCTGGCGTCACGCCGATGCAGGCTATGAAGACGCCGTGGACTGCGCAAGGGAACACGGGCTGAAACTGCCGACGATCCTCGGCAACGGTTGAGGGATCGTCCCGAAAGAAATCCATGGAACGCAGCCTTTTCGCCTTCGTCTGGAAGTACAGCCGCGCGCAGCAGATGGTTCTGCTCGTCCTGACCGTATTGACCTTCCCGGTCCTCTACGCCTCGCTGGAATTGCCAAAGCTCATCATCAACGACGCCATCGACGCGCCGCCCGGAACCGTCGACGTGTTCGGATACGCGCTGTCCCGGTTCGGATATCTGATGCTGCTCTGCTTCGCGTTCCTAGTGGTCGTGATCGTGTGGGGTCTCATCAAGATGCGCCTCAACACGATGAAGGGCATCATGGCCGAGCGCCTGCTCCGGCGCTTCCGCTACCAGCTCATCGCCCGCGTCCTGCGCTTTCCGTTGCCGCATTTCCGGCGCACGTCGCAGGGGGAGATGGTCTCCATCGTCACGTCGGAGGCCGAACCGCTGGGCGGGATCATGGGCGATGCGCTGGCGCAGCCCGTGTTTCAGGGCGGTCAGATGCTCACGATCCTCGTGTTCCTGTTCGTGCAGAGCTTCTGGCTGGGCCTCACCGCCATCGCGCTGATCCCGCTACAGGCATGGCTCATCCCGAAGCTCCAGCATCAGGTCAACCTGCTGAACGTAGAGCGGGTGCAGGAAGTCCGCCGTTTCTCCGAGCGGATCGGCGAAACGGTCGCAGGCGTGCGCGATATCCGCGCCAATGGCGTCGGCCCGTTCACGCTGGCCCATTTCAGCGACGGTCTGGGTCGCCTCTTCGATATCCGCCATCGGATATACGAGAAGAAATACTTCATGAAGTTCGTCAACAACCTCATCACCCAGTTGACGCCCTTCTTCTTCTTTTCCATCGGCGGCACGCTCGTCCTCCGGGGCGAATTGACCCTCGGCGCCCTCGTCGCGGCCCTGGCCGCCTACAAGGATCTGTCGGGGCCGTGGAAAGAATTGCTCGCCTATTACAACCAGTCGCAGGACATGACCCTGCGCTACGAGACGATCATCGAACAATTCGATCCCCCCGGAATGCTCGACGCTTCGCTGGTCGAAGGGCGGCCCGAGACCTGCCCCCATCTCGACGGACCCGTCGTCTTCGAGAACATGACCGTTCGCGACCCCGACGGGGGCCGGGTGCTGGACGATCTGTCACTGACGATCCCGAAGGGCGCGAACGTCGCCATCGGCATATCGAACGCTTCCGAGCGCACGGCGATGGCCGAGGTGCTGTCCCGCGTCATCCTGCCGAGCAGCGGACGGGTGACCATCGGAGAGCATGACCTGAACACCGTGCATCAGGGGGTCGTGGCGGCGCGGGTCGGGGTCGCGGGCACCAAGCCCTACCTCTTCAAAGGCCGGATCGAGGACAACACGCGGCTGGCCCTTCGAACCCTTCCCTGTGCCAAGGGTGCCGCAAGCGAGGCGTTCCGCGCGGCATCGACGGAAGCGGAGCGCACCGGCAACAGCCTCGACCCCGCCGGTGTCCCATGGCTCGATCTGGAAACCAGCGGCTTCGAGAGCGAAACGGCGGTCTACGACTGGTGGAACCGCATTACCGAGACGCTGGGGACCGACGGATTCCTCTTCGAACGCGGTCTCGACGCCTCCTTCGATCCCGCGATCCACCGCAGACTGGCCGAACGCCTCGTCGCCCTGCGCCCCGAAATCAAACGGCGCATCGAGGCAACAGGCCTCTGCAAGGCCATTCACCGTTTCGATCCGAAGAAATTCAACCCGGCCCAGGCCATCGGCGGCAACATCCTCTACGCCTTCCGCAAACGAAAGCTCTCGCCGGAGGAACTGGCGAATGATGCCGGGTTCGCGGCGTTTCTGGAAGAGGCCAAGCTACGGAAGGACGCCGTGCAACTCGGTGCCGCCCTCCTGTCGGTCATCGCCGTGACCTTCGGCCATCAGGGCGGCGAGCATCCCCTGCTCCGACGGTTGGGGCTGGAGCCGGAGCTGTTCGAATGGCTGCACCGCATCGATGACCGCCGCACCGCCGGAGGCGTCGAGTCGCTCTGCGATTTCGACAGCCTCCTGCTCGCCGCCCTTCCCTTCTGCTTCACGGCGGAACAGGTCGGCGAAGCCTTTACCGATGATCTGAAGCAGAAAATCCTCGCGATCCGCCGTGTCGAGACGAACGGCATAGGTGGCTGGGCGGAACGGACCTTCTCGGCCATCGACCCAGACCGCTTCATCGAAGGCCTGCCCGTCCTCGGCAATCTCATCTTCGGCATGATCCTGAAATCCGCCGGGGCTGACGGCGACAAGGTCCGCGAGCTGGTCGGCGCGTTGCTGGAGGAAGAAGGCCTGCGCAGCGAGATCGCCGGACTGATCGGCGACATCCCCCTGACCTCGGGTGGCACGAACCTCTCCCCCGCGACCCACGAGCGGATTTCCTTCATCCGTGCGGCCATGCGGCGACCGGATATCTTCGTGATGGACAACGCCCTGACCAGCCTCGATCCGGCGGATCGCCTCTCGATCCGCTCGAAGCTGCGCGACCTCTTGCCCGATGCCACCCTCATCCATCTGGAGCCGCGCATCGAGCGACGGGAGGATTTCGACCTCGTTCTGGAAATCGCCGACGGCAAGCTCGTCAGCGACGATGTTTCCACCCAGCTCGACGAAGACGCCCCCGGCCAGTCCGACCTCGCCCGCAAGATCAGGGCTTTCGGTCGCGTCTCGCTGTTCGATGGCCTGGCGCGGTCGCAAATCAGGTTGCTGGCCTTTGCCTCCGAGTGGTTCGAGACGACCGAGGGCGATTATCTCTTCCGTGAGGGCGAGGAGGCCGATGCCGCCTATCTCATCACCGAGGGCGAGGCGGAACTCGTCTGGTCCGACGTGGGGGAATTGTGGGATTTCGAAGGACGCATGGTCCGCCCCGGACGCCTGATCGGCGATCTCTCTGTTCTTCGGGGAGACAAACGCCTCCTCGACCTGATCGCCCGGAGCAAGGTGAAAGGCCTGCGGATCGGGGCCGCCGAATTCCGGGACGTGATCGAACACGACCCCGCCATCGCGCTCAACTTGCTAAAGACCGTTACGGGATACCTGATCGGCACCGCCGGACAATTGCGCGAAATCCAGCGCGATGTTCAGAACCCCAAAGAATGATCCGCCACAGGAGACCGGCCCCGATGCATTACGCCCCCAACTCCGAAGCCTGCCCGCTCCCCTTCTCACCGTTCAAGAGTTGCACGGTACCACGCCCCATAGGCTGGCTGTCGAGTATCAGCCCGGATGGCGTCGCCAACCTCGCCCCCTACAGCCAATGGCAGAATCTCACCTTTGATCCCCCCATGGTAATGTTTGCGGCCAACCAATACCCGGACGGTCGCCGCAAGGACACAGTGTTGAATGCCGAGCAAACCGGCTGGTTTGTCTGGAATATGGCGACATGGGCCTTGCGCGAGGCGGTCAATATTTCTGCCATGGCCCTGCCCCCCACTGAAGACGAGTTTGAGCGTGCAGGCGTTACAAAGCGCGGGGCCATCGACGCACCGGGGCCGATGGTCGCTGAAAGCCCCTGCCAATTCGAATGTCGCTATCTCTCGACCCACCGCCTTCCGGGGAACAGCCCTGTAGGTTGGGTCGATGTGGTCTATGCGACTGTCGAACGCATCCATATCGATGACGCTTATGTCACTCCCGAAGGCAAGCTCGACATTCCGCGCATCAAGCCCATCGCCCGCATGGGTTATTACGATTACGCCGTCGTGGACGAGGTGTTCGAAATGCGCATCCCCGGTGCATCCGCCGCTGCTGCGGATGGGCTGGAAGGAAAAGCCTGACGGAACCGCACATCGAGCATCAATACCCCCGTTCGCGGTCCACCTCGTTCAGCAGAGGTCGCCCATCCGTTAACCGTCGGTAGTTTTCGGCCACATCCGGTAATCCGTCATCGAGATGCCAGCCTGAGACATGCGGCGTGATTGTCACTTTCGGATGCCGCCAGAATGCATGATCTTCCGGTAGTGGCTCCGTCCGAAACACATCCAGCACCGCATGACCGGGCCTCCCCATATCAAGCGCTGCGATCAGGGCGTCGTCCACGATCAGATCACCCCGTCCCGCATTGATGAGCAACGCGCCCAGCTTCATCTGCGCCAGTAAATCCGCATCGAACAGGTCGCGCGTTTCCGGTGTCGCAGGCAGGATCGACGCAACAATATCCGCGTCGCCAAGTAATGGCCCCAGTGCCTCGCCCCCGGCGCGGCATTCTACGCCCTCGATAGTTTTCTGCGTCCGACTCCAGCCAAGGGTTCGAAACCCGGCAGAGGCAAACATCCGCGCGGCCCGTTGCCCGATATGACCAAGCCCCAAAATCGCGGCGGTCGTCTCTCTGGTCTTGCGCGGTGCGATTTTTTCCCATCGCCCCGCTCGCATGGCCGCATCATGGGTGAGCATGTTTCGTTGAAACCCCAGTGCATAGGTCAGGCAATATTCCGCCACCTCATGCGCAGGCATTTCCGAGGAAATTCGTGCCACTCGTACATGCGGCGCGAGCTCCCTCTCCCGCATGATCGTCTCAACCCCGGCACCGAGTTTTTGCACCAGTTGCAGGTTTGGCAACCGCTCGACCATGCCGGGATGAAGCCGTGATACGGCGGCCATCGTCACCAGCGAAAGATCGCCATCCTCCAGCCCGCACAGGATTGGCACGCCCGGCAGCATGGGCGATAACACATCACGCAAGGTATTTTCCTGCATCCATGATGGCTGACGAATATCAATCAACAAGGCCATGGTTCAGCTCGCTTCTGCCAACAGGGTTGCGTTTCCACCCGCCGCTGTCGTGTCGATACACACCACCCGCTCATGGGTGTAGGCAACCGGATCAAGCCGCGCAGCGATCAGGCTCAGGATTGCCCCCTCCCTCAGCGCCAGCGCCTTGCGCAAGGCCGCATCGCCGCCGACACATGCCACCGCATCAACCGACAGGTCGCGAAGGGTATCAGGGTCAAGCCGTCCATCAAGCGCCACGACCGGCAACCCCGCTTCGACAAGCGGCGCAACGACCTTCTTCGCCCCCGGCGCAATCGCCAGAACCAAATTACCAGAGCGCAACGCCTGAACCACCTGATCCATTACTGCCTCGGCATCCGGGCCAAGGCAGAGCGCGCGACCACGCGGCACCAGCGACAGCCGGTTTGATTCCCCCGTTGGTCCGGGCAGATCTATTGGCCCCATATCAAGGGTCGCTGCCGCCGCCATTGCTTCGGCTGCCTTACCCCGCAAGGCCGCGCGCAACACCCCGATCCGATCCTGCCGCGTCGCCCAGCCTCCCGCATCCAGTGTCAGTAAAGCCTTCGCCGCCTCCTCGGCAGTCACACCCGGCCCATCCACGCTTTCGAGCTGCGGTGCGGCCTCGCGCCGGAAGCGCGTCAAATAATGGGGGCCACCCGCTTTTGGCCCTGTCCCTGATAACCCTTCGCCGCCGAATGGCTGGCTTCCGACAACCGCCCCGATCTGGTTGCGATTGACGTAGAGGTTCCCGGCTTTCACCGAATCGACCACGTCCTGCACACGCCGGTCAATCCGCGTATGCACCCCGAAAGTCAGGCCGTATCCCCGCTGATTGATTGCATCAATCACATCGTTCATATTTTCCGGGTCGAACCGCGCCACATGCAGCACGGGGCCAAAAACCTCGCGCTCCATGGCTTCTATTCCGCTGGTTCGAACCACGGTTGGCGCAACAAACAAACCACCATTGGGCGCATCCATCCGTTTGAGAATACGTCCTTCACCTTCCGCCGCGTTGATGTAATCCCGGATCGAATCTTGTGCTTCCGTGTCGATTACCGGCCCGACATCGGTGGATAATGGCCATGGATCGCCAATGGAAAGCGTATCCATGGCCCCATAAAGCATCTCCATCATCCGTTCCTCGACATCCCGCTGGACGTAGAGGACACGCAGGGCCGAACATCGCTGTCCTGCGCTCTGGAAGGCACTCACCACAATATCGCGTACTGCTTGCTCAGGCAGAGCCGTGCTATCCACGATCATGGCGTTCAAACCACCGGTTTCCGCAATCAGCATCGCGTCAGGCGCAGTTTTCGCCAATTGCCGGTCGATGATCTTCGCCACTTCCGTCGAGCCGGTAAAGCACACCCCGGCGATACGTGGATCAGCAGTCAGCGGCCCGCCCACACCCGGCCCATCCCCCGGCAAAAGCTGTATCACCCCTTCCGGTACCCCCGCTTCGCGCATCAATGCGACAGCCCGCGCAGCGATTAATGGTGTTTGCTCGGCAGGCTTGGCAATCACGGCGTTGCCGGTGACAAGCGCCGCCGAAATCTGCCCGGTAAAAATCGCCAGCGGAAAGTTCCACGGTGAGATACAGACGATCACACCCCGCGCAGCATGATCCGTCTTCGTAGCCCGTTCTTCGGCGGCATAATATCGCAGAAAATCCACGGCCTCCCGCACTTCTGCGATACAATCAAGAACGATCTTCCCCGCTTCCCGTGCAGCCAGCGCAAAGAATTCGCAAGCATGTTCCTCATAGAGATCCGCAATCCGTTCAAGGATCGCCGCCCGATCGTTTCTGGATAATGCTGCCCATTCGGGTTGCACGGCCAGTGCAGTATTGACCGCCGCCGTTGCCTGTTCTGCTGTCGCTTCAATCACAGTTCCGACGACATCATCCGGGTTTGCCGGATTAACCACATCCCGCGCCCTGCCACTGCCCTGCCCTGCCTTCCAGCGATATGGAGCAGCGAAAGGCGCGCGCGCCGCTTCAATCTCTGCCAAATCGACAGGATCGGTGAAATCCCACCCTTTTGCATTGCGACGCTTGCCAAAGATCGCAGCGGGCAATCGGATCGCTTCATTTGGTGCATGATTCACTTCGCCAAAAGGATCACGGGCCACTGTTTCCGGCGACACCTCCTCATCGACAATCTGGTTCACGAAAGACGAATTGGCCCCGTTCTCCAGCAACCGTCGCACCAGATAAGCAAGCAAATCCCGGTGTGCGCCAACGGGGGCATAGATACGGCAACGCGTTCCTTCCGCCTTCAACACCGCATCATGCAACACTTCGCCCATGCCATGCAGTCGTTGAAACTCAAAGCCATCGCGATCATTGCCTGCCATCTCCAGCACTGCGGAAACCGTGTGCGCATTATGCGTGGCAAATTGTGGATAGATGCGATCCCGCATCGACAGCAGCTTTCGGGCGCAGGAAATATAGCTGACATCGGTATTGGCCTTCTTGGTGAAGACCGGAAAGCCCCGCAACCCAAGGACTTGCGCGCGCTTGACTTCGGTATCCCAATACGCGCCCTTCACTAGGCGCACCATGATCTTGCGATCCAGCCGTTCGGCCAGATCATTCAGCCAATCAATCACCGGCGCGGCGCGAGGACCATAGGCCTGTACCACCACGCCAAATCCATCCCAGCCCTCAAGTCCCGGATCAGACAAGACCGCTTCGATCACATCAAGCGACAAATCGAGCCGATCCTGTTCCTCCGCGTCGATATTGAACCCAATCTTCGCTTCCTTTGCGGCACGGGCGAGTTGCAGCACGCGGGCCGTCATCTCCGGCAGCATGGCATCGCGCTGACCTTGCTCATAGCGTGGGTGCAGGGCGGAGAGTTTGACCGAAATGCCCGGATTATCCTTGATTCTCTCGCTTGTGGCGCGGATCGCGATGGTGGCAATCGCCTGAGCATAGGCTCCATGGTAATAGGCAGCATCGCTTTCCGTTCGTGCGGCTTCACCCAGCATGTCGTAGGAATATGTGTACCCACGTTCGACCATTGGCGTACCGCGTTTCATCGCTTCCTTGATGTCGCGCCCCAATACGAATTGCGCGCCCATCTCTCGCATGGCGCGGCCCACGGCGGTGCGGATCACCGGTTCGCCAAGGCGGCGGACCATCCCGCGCAAGGCAGCGACGACCCCTTCGTCGTCTTCATCGTCCAGTACCCGACCCGTCAGCATCAGCCCCCATGTCGAGGCATTGACCATCAGGGAACCGGAATCTCCCACATGCGCGCCCCAGTTATGAGGCGCGATTTTATCCTGAATCAGATCGTCGATAGTCTCGTTATCGGGTACTCGCAGCAACGCTTCAGCCAATGACATCAGCGCAACGCCTTCCTTCGTGGAAAGCCCGTACTCCGCCAGAAACGCCTCCATCATCCCCGGATCGCCTGATTTACGCACATCGCGCACCATTCCAGCCGCCCGTTCCGAAATACGCGCGCGCTCGTTTTCGGATAAACCCGCCATTTCAACCAGGTCGGCTATCGCCATCGCCTCGTCATGCAGCAAGGTTTTCATTCGGATAGCGTCACGGGCGATGGCAGGCATGGGCTTTCCTCCTCTGGGACGCATCCATTCTAATTTGTCTGGAAAATCCATGTGGACCGCAAATCGTATTCAGACAATGCATAAAAACTTTTATTTCCAGAACACGCACTCTATTCAGACCTGTATGAGCACTAAAACCGACGATATAGACCGCATTGACCGGCGCATACTTGCCGCACTCAAGGCAGATGGCCGACTTTCCATGGCCTCGCTTGCCGAGCGGGTTGGTCTGTCAAAATCGCCCGTCACCGCGCGGGTGCGGCGGCTGGAAGAAGCAGGCTATATCATCGGTTATCGGGCCATACTTGACCCGGCAAAGCTGGGCGAAGCACAGGTCGCTTTCGTTCAGGTCACACTATCCGACACAACATCCGAGGCGCTGGAGGCGTTCAACACCGCAATCCGCTCCACACCGGAAATCGAAGCGTGCCACATGATCGCGGGAGGCTTCGATTACCTATTGAAAATTCGCACCAAAGACGTTGGCGCATATCGCAAGGCATTGGGCGAAACGGTCTCTCGCCTGCCCCACGTCTCCCAAACCTCTACGTTTCTCGCGATGGAAGTTGTGAAGGAAAGCTAGAGAGTATTTGACGATCAAGATGGGTCAAAAATTGCGCCAAGAGCCGCGCATTTCCTGACACTCTTTGGCTTAACCTGATCGCCGGTTACTCTAGAAATTCCAGTCGCGATCATTAGACAGTGACGGAATACGCTTGCGGGCCTTTTCGATCATCGTCAGGTCGATATTCGCATGAACGATTCCTTCGCCCTCGCCTGCATCAGCAAGAATTGTCCCCCAGGGGTCAATGATGAGCGAATGGCCATAGCTTTCGCGCAGGCTTGTCTCGTCTTTTCCGTGATGTGGCCCCCATTGTGCCGGTGCGATAACGAAGCATCCTGTCTCAATGGCCCGCGCCTGTAATAACGTATGCCAGTGCGCGCGGCCTGTTGGGGCGGTAAACGCACTGGGAACCGTCAACACCTGCGCCCCCGCCTTTGCCAGTGCGCGATAGAGCGCCGGAAAACGGAGGTCGTAACAGATCGTCAATCCCATCTGCGCCCATCCCGCATCGGCAACAACGGCGCGATCACCGGCGCGGTAGGAAGCCGCCTCCCTGAACTGCCCCTGATCGCCAAGATCAGCCTCGAACATATGAATCTTGTCGTAGCGCGCGGTAATCCTGCCCGCGCGGTCGATCAGGAACGAGCGGTTCACCGCGCGTCCCTCCTCTCCCTCCGCTTTCAAAGCCAGCGATCCAATCAGGATGCCGATTTCGCGTCTGGCGGCAATATCCCGGATCGCAGCAAGGCACGGATCATCCGCTTCATTCTGAATTGTCGCGAACAGCGCCTCACGCCCCGGCGCAATCAAATTCGTGACCTCCGGTGTCGCGACAAACCCTGCCCCGGCCTCTGCCGCCTCTTCAATCAAGGCGCAGGCACGCTCAAGATTACGCCCGGCATCCCCGGTCGCATTGGTCTGTACAAGCGCAACCCGCGTCATTGTTCAGGCCGCCAGCATCGGATCAAGATTGCCCGCCTTGTCGAGCGCATTCATGTCATCAAAGCCACCGATATGCACACCATCGATAAAAATCTGCGGCACGGTGCGCCCCCCTTCGGCACGCCGCTTCATCTCCTCAAATTTCGTCGCATCGCTACCGACCGGGTACTCTTCGAACGTAACCCCCTTACGGGACAACATGCGCTTGGCCATCATGCAGTACCCGCACGTAGCTTTTGTATAGATTTCAACCTTCGCCATGATGATTCCCGCTATTTTTAAACTGATGTGAGCGATACCCGGTTTTGGTGAGGGAATAAAGAGAGGGAACTAAGAGGAAACATTGTTTTCCTTTACCACCCGCGCAAAGATCAGCACATCGACTGACGCTGCCCCCGCCGACCGCAACACGCGCGCCGCCGCATTTAGCGTCGCTCCCGTCGTCATCACATCATCAACCAGGACAATCCGGCGATCTTGCACTTTCGCAGAAACCGGACAGACGAACGCGCCCTCGATATTGCGGTATCGTTGCCCGACATTTTTTCCGTGCTGCGTTTCTGTCGCCCGGATACGAACCAGTGTACCGGGGCCATGCTCTATCCCCTGTTCCGCCGCGATCCGCCGCGCCAGTTCAGCCGACTGATTCATCCGCCGTTTTACCCGCCGGGTCCAATGCAGCGGCACGGGAACCACCAGATCAGCATTCGATAGCACATCTGCCCCTGCCCGCCGCATCCATGCGGCCATCGGGCGCGCAATCTCAGGCCGGTCCCCGTGCTTGAGCGATAATACGAGTTGGCGTGATGCCCCGCCATACAGCGTGGCGGCCCGTGCGCGTGCCCATCCAAATCGTTGCCCTGCGCATTCTTCGCAATGTCCGTCTCCGCCATATCCATCGGGCATGGGCCGCGCACAGCGCATACATTGCGCTCCACCCGTCAGTCGCAGATCGCTCCAACATTCAGTGCAGAGGCCATGCGGATCGGATACGTCGGCTCCACAGGTCATACAGACAGGGGGCCATACAATGCTCGCCAGACGCCGCCCAAGACGATGCCGCATCCGCGTTGCGATCCCGAAAATTTGCCCTGCCCTTTCCATCAGGAAACCTTATACCATCCTCCATGAGTAACGCCCAATCCCTTCCTTTTGATCGCGCCACCATCCGCCATCGGCGGGATCGGGCCGCCAAAACCCTTGCTGAAGCCGATTTTCTGCTTGCCCATGTACGCGAGGCGTTGATTGATCGGCTGTCGGACGTGAATCGCCAATTCACGCGCATTGCCGTCATTGGGGCGAGTGATGGCTCCATCGCCCGAATGCTCACCGCGCGTTATGATCCAGAGTATCTTGTTCAGATTGATCTGTCCGAGGCGATGGCGCTGAACGCAAGCGACCCGTCCTTCTTCACCATCGTTGCCGATGAAGAGATGCTGCCCTTCGCTGAAGAATCCTTTGATCTGATTGTCGCCCCCCTCACGCTGCATACCGTTAATGATCTGCCCGGCGCATTGATCCAGATGCGCCGGGCGCTCGTCCCTGACGGCCTTTTGATCGCGGCGATGCTGGCTGGCGATACTCTTGCCCCACTGCGGGATGCTTTCGCACGGGCCGAGATGGAAACCGTGAACGGCGTCAGCCCGCGCATCTCTCCCATGGCTGATCTTCGTGATCTTGGCGGGTTGCTCCAGCGCGCGGGGCTGGCGTTGCCGGTGGCGGACAAGGACACACTGACCGTTCGGTATTCGTCTCCGCTACGCCTGCTTCACGATCTGCGCGCCATGGGCGAAAGCAACGCCCTGACCGAACGAAGGCGGGTCTTTCTGCGCCGCGATACATTCCTGCGCGCCATGGAAATCCTGACGCAAGATCATGCTGATACGGATGGAAAAACCCCTGTTCGCTTCGATATTGCGTTCCTGCACGGCTGGGCGCCTTCGCCGGAACAGCAACAACCCTTACGCCCCGGCAGCGCCAAGATGCGCCTTGCTGATGCGCTTGGGGCGACGGAACATCCCCTGCGTGACGATGACAAACATTGACGATGGGGCGCGCACTCCTAGCCTCACGGCTATTCGATAATGAGGAATACCAATGCTTGACGCGGCTCCAACACCCCTCCCCGACCATCCAGGCGAAGGAAGACTTGCCCATGCAGAGTCGGATCACCCCCCGGTTCCGCGCGCAAAAGTAGGCATTCTTATAGCCAATCTGGGCACACCGGACGACACAAGCTATTGGCCCATGCGCCGATATCTCAAGGAATTCCTCAGTGACCGCCGCGTCGTTGATGTGAATCGTGCGATCTGGTGGCCGCTGCTCAACGGTGTTATCCTGACCAAGCGCCCCTTCAGTTCCGGCGAGGCCTATCGCTCGATCTGGAATGAGGAAGCAGGGGAATCGCCCCTTCTTACGATCACCAAACAACAAACCGAAAAGCTGCGCGCCGCTCTTACGGCGGAATACGGCGACAATATTGTGGTCGATTATTGCATGAGGTATGGCAATCCTTCCACGAAATCCGTCGTTAAACGGATGCAAGAGCAAGGCTGTGAGCGCATTTTGTTCTTCCCACTCTATCCCCAATATGCCGCACCCACGACCGCCACGGCCAACGATCAGGCATTCCGTGCCCTCATGGATTTGCGCTGGCAGCCCTATATCCGCACTGTCCCGGCCTATTACGATCATCCACTCTATATCGAGGCACTGGCCAAATCACTCGAAGCGCATATGGCCGAACGCAAGGCAGAGGGCCGCCCCGCGCCGGATGTCGTCGTTACCTCGTATCATGGCGTCCCGAAACGCTATCTGCTTTCGGGCGATCCCTATCATTGCCAATGCCAGAAGACGACGCGCCTGCTGCGCGAGCGGCTAGCCTGGTCGAAGGACTTCATGGAAGTTACCTTCCAGTCCCTGTTCGGGCGCGAGGAATGGCTACGCCCCTACACCGTCGAACGGGTCGCAGAGCTGGCCGAAGAAGGTAAAAAAGACCTTGTAATCCTCGCCCCCGGTTTCTCAGCTGATTGCGTTGAGACGCTCGAAGAGATTAACGAGGAGATCAAGGAATCCTTTGAAGAAGCGGGTGGTGAAACCTTCACCTATCTTCCCTGCCTCAATGCAGAAGATGCTCATATCAACCTGTTGGTTGACGTAATCCGCAAGGAGGGTGCTGGCTGGCTTTGAGTCACTGCCTTTTTTCTACACAGTCCCATTAACTATCGTGGTCGCATAATGCGATAATTCGCCTAAAATGTTCTGTTTTGGCGCGTCTCTTGCTCACTCCTTAAATCCATGAGGTTCACGGATTTTTAGGAGCAACGCAGCATGATCGTTTTCGGGATTGGCAGAAATTTGAGGGCCACCATCATGCAGCGAGCGCACAGATATGAACGGCTTGCCCTCCGTGCGAGGCAAAATCCTACTCTGTTGACCCTTGGCTATACTGTTGCTGGCCTCTTCGTCTTGCTCGGAATGCTGGATGTCCTCTCGACCAACTGGGCGTTGTCGGTTGGTGCCTATGAGCTGAACGGCTTTATCCGCACGATGCAGGATCATCTGGGTGCATTCTGGTATGTGCCAAAACTCGCCCTTCAGGCGACGGTGGCGGCCATGATCGTCTGGTCTCCCAATCGTATGACGATCTGCATTATGACGCTTATGTGCGGCTGGACGTCGAGCATCGTGACGAGCAACTTTATAATTGCCTATTCCCTTTCCTGATTTTTTGTTCCGTTTTGGCGCATTAAATTCTGCTCCGGCGATACTTGAGTCTTGCTGCACTTCCTCTATGCTCCGGTAATAATACAGACCGGAGTCCGTGACCCAAATGCTCCAGATAACCCGCCCCCGCACTGTCCATACGATCGTCGAAATGCGCGACATCGTGCGTGACTGGCGACGTGCCGGCGACCTTGTCGCGCTCACCCCGACCATGGGGGGGTTGCACGAGGGGCATCTATCGCTCATCCGGGCCGCCCGGCGTCGCGCCCGGCGTGTAATCGCCACGATCTTCGTAAATCCGACACAGTTCGGAAAAGGCGAGGATTTTGAGGCCTATCCCCGCGACGATGTTCGCGATGCCGAGATGCTGGCCAGTGCAGGGTGTGACCTGATCTTTGCGCCCTCTGTTACAGAGATGTACCCGGATGGCTTTGGCACAACCGTCAGTGTCGATGGCGTGGCCAATGAAATGTGTGGCGGCCATCGGCCCGGCCATTTCGACGGCGTGACAACTGTGGTGAGCAAGCTGCTCAATCAGGTTCAACCTGATTACGCCATCTTCGGCGAAAAGGACTGGCAACAACTGGTGACGATCCGCCAGATGGTGCGTGACCTTGATATGCCGGTTCGCATTGCCTCCAGCCCGACGGTACGCGAAGCTGACGGCCTCGCGATGTCGTCGCGTAATCGTTACCTCTCGCGGCAGGAACGGGCCATCGCGGCCAAGCTGAACAAGGCACTGTTTGCCTCCGCCGATCATATTGCTCATGGCGTCCCCCTCGAAAGGGTGATCTTCGCCTGCCGCAAGGCGCTGCTTTCGGCGGGGTTCGAATCCATCGACTATCTCGATGCACGCGACGCTCATACGCTGGCTCCCGTGGAAGGGTTCGCTGATGGAAACGAAAGCCGCCTCTTCGTCGCTGCACGCCTCGGCAAGACACGGCTGATCGATAATGTCCCTATTGAACGCACGGGTATGACCGAATGACCCGTTTCAGGATTTACTCCCCCCAACCCCGTTGTTAGAAGCGCGCAAGCGCAACGGGGGAGTCGCGGGATATGGACATGAAACCGAACTCGGACATCAAGCTGCTGACGGGCAACTCCAACAGGGCGCTTGCGGAAGCTATTTCCTCCAAGCTGTTTCGGCCCCTGACGGATGCCCGGATCGAAAAATTCGCAGATTCGGAAGTCTGGGTTGAAATCTACGACAACATGCGCGGCGAGGATGTCTATATCATCCAGCCGACTTCCAGCCCCGCGAATGACAGCCTTATGGAGCTGCTCATCATCATCGACGCCCTAAAGCGGGCTTCAGCAGGGCGCATCACCGCCGTCACCCCTTATTTCGGGTATGCGCGGCAGGACAGAAAGCACCAGCCCCGCACCCCGATCACGGCCAAGCTGGTCGCAAATCTCATCACCACTGCCGGGGCTGATCGCCTGTTAACTGTTGATCTCCATGCGGGCCAGATTCAGGGCTTCTTCGACATTCCTGTAGACAATCTCTATGCCACGCCAGTCTTCGCCCATCACGCCAAATCCATGGCCCTTGAAGACGAAACATTGATGGTTGTTTCACCTGATGTTGGCGGTTTGGTTCGTGCGCGCACATTTGCGGGCATGGTCAACGCAGATCTTGCCGTGATTGACAAACGCCGCGAAAAGGCCGGTGTGGTCGCAGAAATGAACGTCCTTGGCGATGTAGAGGGCCGTACCTGTATCCTCTATGATGATATTGTTGATTCCGCCGGGACGCTTTGTCGGGCGGCGGAAGCCTTGCTCGAAAAGGGTGCGGCGGAAGTTCATGCGATGTGTACCCACGGTGTTCTTTCCGACAAGGCCGTTGACAGGGTTGAAGCATCCGCGCTGAAAAGCCTCGCGATCACTGACTCCATCGACCAGTCCCATCTGCCCGCGAATGGCAAGGTCAAGGTCATCCCCATCGGCCCGATGCTTGCCATCGCTATCGATTCCATCGCCCGCCATGACTCGGTTTCGCGCCTCTTTAAAAAGGCTCCGATTTCCTGAGTTGGGAACTGCGCGTGCCAAACCCAATCCATGCGGGTCTTTTTATTGCCGACAAATAGTGTGAAACATCCGCCACCACCCTTCCTTCGCAAATCCCTTCGATAATACCGCAAGTATGCTTGCAAGGGGCGGCATCCATGGCTATAGAGCGCCCTTCGTAGAATGTTTTCCACGCAATACCCGTCACCCGGACCCGTACCATGAAAAAAGACCTGCATCCCGAATACCACGCGATCAATGTTCGCATGACCAATGGCGACATCGTGCAAATGCGGTCCACTTGGGGTGCTGAGGGTGATGAGCTTGCACTCGACGTTGATCCCACGACGCATCCGGCCTGGACGGGCGGCACGCAACGCCTTCTCGACACGGGTGGTCGCGTTTCGCGGTTCAAGGAAAAATTCAAAGGCTTTGGCTTCTAGGAAGTCGGTTTATCCGGGCATATCATGCGCTCTGGCAAACCTCATATTATCGTCTTCGGCAACGAAAAAGGCGGCTCAGGCAAGTCCACGACTGCCATGCATGTCTTTGTCGCTCTCGCACGGCGTGGAATGCGTATCGGGGCTATTGACCTTGATCTGCGCCAGCAGAGCCTGTTTCGCTACATAGACAATCGACGGGGATGGAGCGAGCGCAAGGGCGTGAAGCTTGTTCTGCCGCGCACCGTCAAGATCGAAGTCAGCAACGATTCTGACCGCGAAACTGCATGGCGGATTGAAGGCGAGCGTTTTGATGCCGCCATTGCCGATCTTGGCCGTGACTGCGACGCGATTTTGATTGATTGCCCAGGTGCCTATTCGAATCTCTCGCGCCTTGGTCACAGTGCCGCTGATACGCTTGTGACGCCTATCAATGACAGCTTTGTTGATTTTGACCTGTTAGCGCGGGTTGATCCTTCAACCCTGACGATTAGCGGCCCATCAATCTATTCGGAAATGGTCTGGGAAGCCCGCCAACTGCGTGCTCAGGTTGGCATGGGTAATCTCGATTGGGTTGTTGTGCGTAATCGCACCCCCCTCGAAGACACGCGCAACAAGCGCCGTGTTGGTGAGATGCTTCAACAACTGTCCCGCCGCATCGGCTTTCGGGTGTCGCAGGGATTAAGCGAGCGCCCCATCTTCCGTGAGCTGTTCCTCTCTGGCCTTACATTGCTTGATCTGCGCGAATCCGGCGCAAAGATGGATATGTCCCACGTCGCCGCGCGTCAGGAAATGCGCGAGATGATCGCGACATTGAAGATTCCCGATAACGTCTGACATACGTTATTCCCGGACATCTGGATTGTGTGAAATTTCCGATGGGTATTCCTGTTTCCACGAACGGTAATACCCCCGTGGAAACACTTATCACCGTGCAAGGGGCTGCTTCCTGATGCCCCCCATTGTTTAACTACTGCTCGCCTTGATCGCAAAACAGGCAATTCCCCGGCGTGTCAGCGACCGGCATGCATTTTCTGCCTGCCCTTTTGCCAACCCCTGGAACCGCGCGCGGTAGATTGGTCGGCCACCGGCATTACGGCGATTGACCACAGGTGCAGCGCGGGAAAGCTGTGGCGACCGTAAAGCCTTGGCTTTTTCCAGAATATCTTCTGCCTGACGCAGGTTGCGATAAGCGCCGATCTGCACAGCCCAATCGCCCATGGGTTTGGGTTTCTCTTCGGTTTGTGGCACAATCATGCGCTGGAGCGCCAACAGACCATTGGCGACGACCCATGGATCGTCATTCGCCCGCATCGCCGCAATTGCGGCAGGTGATTTGATCGACTTAGCAGAGGCAACCACGGCCACAGGCTGTGACACTGGTGTCGTCTCACCACGTTGCGGTTTTGCACGCGGCACAGGCGTTACCGTCAAAACCCGCGATACGACCGGAGTCGATCTTTTTGGCAGCTTTGAGAAGCCCTCATCAAGAATTTTGCGCATATGCCGGTTGCGACTTGCACTACTTTTTCCACCGAAAACCACACCGATCAGCCGGCGTCCATCGCGTTCAGCGGAGGCAACAAGATTATACCCGGATGCACGCGTGTATCCGGTCTTGATTCCATCTGCGCCCTTGTATCTGCCCAATAGCTTGTTTGTTGCGCGATAGTTTCGACCACCATATTTGAACCGCTTGCGTTCAAACATCCCGTAATGCTCCGGGAAATCCGAAAATAGTCGTTGTCCAAGGATCGCCATGTCGCGCGCGGTAGATTTTTGGCCCCGTGCAGTCAGACCATGGGGGTTTTTGAAAGTCGTGTGCTTCATCCCCAATTGCCGTGCCTTGTGCGTCATCATCTTCGCAAACTCGGCCTTCGATCCACCGATAGCCACGGCCAATACGGTCGCTGCATCATTTGCCGATTTCGTCGCGCTGGCCTGTAACGCGTCGCGCATCTTGATCGTGCTACCCCGGCGCAAACCCAGCTTGGAAGCAGGCTCGTTTGCGGCTTCCCGCGTTACCTTGAGCGAAGAATCAAGCGTAAAGCGACCCTGATTGATCGCTTCAAATGCCATATAGAGCGTCATCATCTTCGTCAGAGATGCCGGATAAAGGCGTTTGTCCGCATTACGCTGACGCAAAACCTGCCCTGTGTGAGCATCCACTACGATGGAGGAATATTTGGAATTCGCAGCGGCATCGGTCGCAGGCATTGCGAACGCCAGGGCGAGTAGACAGAGCGCACATATCAAGCGCGTCATTCGAGACACCGTACTCATCTTCACCCTTGCCCGTTCGTTCGATACATGATCGCGTTTCTTATTGATCCTGTACATATCATAACCAGCCCCATGCAGGGTAGATGCCGATTGAGCTTGTCATAAGCTTTTTTTCATCCGTATGGGATTGCGTTTCCTGTGCGCCGGTCCTTCACTCTGCCGATCAGACGTCTATATTACAGTTACAAAGGTAACGATGGAATTGACACTGATGGATCGAGTCCCGGCCCTGCCCTGCCCCCGTGCCCCCTTCGGCCACGGGATCGTCCCCCTTCGGTCGATGGCGCAGGATGATGATCGGGATACGTCCGTCATCACCAAGCAAAAGACCCAAACCAAGGCCAAACGGCCTTCAATGTATAAGGTCATCATCCTCAATGATGACTTCACCCCGATGGAATTTGTCGTTCATGTCCTTGAGCGTGTGTTCCATCTCAACCACGAAAAAGCCTTCGAAATCATGCTGACTGTACACATGAAGGGTGCGGCAGTGGTGGGAGTGTTTACTTTCGAAGTTGCAGAAACCAAGGTTTCCGCTGTCATGGAAATCGCCCGACGCAACGAGCACCCGCTCCAGTGTCGTATGGAAAAGGATTAAGATGAAACGCGATTGGCTGGGCCGTTAAAGGTCTGCAAATGCATAGTCTTGGTGCATTGCAATCACAGGTTGATCGTGCCTCATTATAGTTTCAGCCAAAGACCGAAGGCTTTAAATTCGGGGGCATGGCGAAAACTGCGTGACGAAACGCAGATGTCGTGTTGATACTTGGGAAAGGTTGACGATGGACCATGCGTTCATCGCGCCACAGGGACCGTTCGGTTTCCTGTCACGACAAGAGGAGAGTGGCCGTGCCATCATTCACGAAATCACTCGAAGAAGCCCTTCACCGCGCCCTTGCAGGGGCCAACGAACGGAAACACGAACTCGCAACGCTAGAGCATCTCCTCCTCGCGCTTGTGGATGAACCCGATGCCGCACAGGTAATGCGGGCCTGTGGTGTTGATCTGGAGGAGTTGCGCGGGGCGTTGACCGCTTATGTAGACGAGCAACTCACCAATCTGGTCTCTGATGCCGAAGGGACAGAAGCGACACCCACAACCGGCTTCCATCGCGTGATTCAACGTGCAGCGGCCCATGTTCAATCCTCCGGGCGTTCGGAAGTGACAGGCGCGAATATCCTTGTCGCGATCTTCCATGAGCGCGAGAGCTACGCCGTCTACTTTCTGCAAGAACAGGATATGAGTCGCTACGACGCCAAGAACTTCATCGCGCATGGTGTGGCGAAAGACCCGGCAATGAACGAGTCGCGCAGCGTTCTCGGCTCAAATGCTGATGAAGGTCTTGCGGATGATGAAAATACTGTGGCTGGCGAAGGTAGCAGCAAGGCAGATAGTGCGCTCGACAAGTTCTGTGTAAATCTTAACGAAAAGGCCGAAACCGGCGATGTTGACCCCTTGATCGGGCGTGCGCAGGAGGTTGATCGTTGCATTCAGGTGCTTTGCCGCCGCCGCAAGAACAACCCGCTTCTGGTGGGTGATCCGGGTGTTGGCAAAACGGCCATTGCCGAAGGTCTGGCGCGTAAAATCACTGAAGGTGAAACCCCTGAAGTACTGCTCGGTGCAACAATTTTCTCGCTCGATATGGGCGCATTGCTGGCGGGAACCCGTTATCGCGGTGATTTTGAGGAGCGCCTCAAAGCCGTTATAAACGAGTTAGAAGACCATGAAGACGCTATCCTCTTCATCGACGAAATCCATACCGTCATTGGTGCAGGCGCAACTTCAGGCGGGGCCATGGATGCCTCAAACCTGCTGAAACCCGCTCTGCAATCCGGCAAGCTGCGCTGTATGGGATCCACGACCTATAAAGAATATCGTCAGCATTTCGAGAAGGACCGCGCCTTGTCGCGGCGTTTCCAGAAGATCGACGTAACCGAACCCTCGGTCGAGGACGCCATCAAGATACTCAAGGGCATCAAACCTTATTTCGAGGAGCATCACGGCGTGAAATACACGGCTGATGCGATCAAATCAGCAGTGGAACTCTCGGATCGTTATATCCATGATCGCAAACTACCCGATAAGGCCATCGACGTAATTGATGAGGTCGGTGCGGCCCAAATGCTCGTGCCTGAATCAAAACGTCGCAAGACCATGACTTCAAAGGAAATCGAGGCAGTCGTTGCCAAGATTGCGCGTATTCCGGCCAAATCCGTTTCCAGAGACGATCAGGAAGTGTTGCGTGATCTCGATACCGCCCTCAAGCGGGTCGTCTTTGGTCAGGATGCTGCCATTGAGGCGCTTTCCAGTGCAATTAAACTTGCTCGCGCGGGTCTGCGCGAGCCGAAAAAACCCATTGGCTGCTACGTCTTCACTGGCCCCACGGGCGTCGGCAAGACCGAGGTTGCGAACCAGCTTGCCGATACACTCGGTGTTGAGTTGCTGCGTTTCGATATGTCGGAATATATGGAAAAACACTCGGTCAGCCGCCTTATTGGTGCGCCTCCGGGCTATGTCGGCTTCGATCAGGGCGGCTTGTTGACCGATGGCGTCGATCAGCATCCGCATTGCGTGTTGCTGCTGGATGAGATCGAAAAGGCTCACCCGGATGTGTTCAATATCCTGCTTCAGGTGATGGACCACGGCAAGCTGACCGATCACAGCGGCAAGAAAACCGATTTTCGCAATGTCATCCTCATTATGACCTCGAATGCGGGCGCAGCCGATGCCTCACGCGCGCCTATCGGGTTTGGCCGTGACCGCCGCGAGGGGGAAGATCAAGAGGCAGTCGAAAAGCTGTTCACGCCTGAGTTCCGCAATCGACTCGATGCCAGCATTGCCTTCGCTCCTCTGTCGCCGGAGGTCGTGGTCAAGGTTGTCGAGAAATTCGTTCTTCAGCTCGAAGGCCAACTTTCTGATCGCAATGTCAGCTTTGAGTTGACCCCCGCAGCGGCACAATGGCTTGCAAAGAAAGGGTACGACGAGAAAATGGGCGCGCGTCCCCTTTCCCGCGTAATCCAGCAGCACATCAAGAAGCCGCTGGCAGAAGAGCTTTTGTTCGGCAAACTCGCCAAGGGCGGCGTTGTGCGCGTCGGCGTCAAGAAGGGCAAACTCGATCTTCAGATCCTGCCACCCGATCCGCCGCGTATTGGCGGCAAGAAAACGCCCTTGTTAACCGCAAGCTAACCGTACCTTTCGACAACGGGTCTACCGATGTCGAATGGAGGATGTGCAATGCGAATGATCCTGACTGCGGCTGCGTTAAACGTGGCCGCTTTCACCCTTCCCGCCAATGCCATCGAACTTGGAATGCCGCTCGATTGTGAAATCGGCAAAACCTGCATGATCCAGAATTACGTCGATGCAGAGCCGGGCGAAGGCGCGAAAGACTTCAACTGCGGGCCTTTGGCGTACAACAATCACCAGGGCACTGATTTTCGCCTGAGAAATCGCTCAGAGATTGACAAAGGCTACAGCGCGCTGGCCACCGCCCCCGGAATTGTCGTCAGCACGATCAATGATCAACCCGATCATCGTTTTACAGCCGCACAGGACGATCCCTTCGGCTGTGGCAATGCCGTAATGATCGATCATGGTGCAGGTTGGGTCTCGCAATATTGTCACCTCGCCAAGGGCAGTGTTCGGGTATCGCGCGGTCAGAGTGTCACCACGGGCACTCCACTCGGTGAAATAGGTTCTTCCGGCGGTACAGATTTTCCGCATCTGCACTATGCGATTCGTCGCTTCGGTGCTGTCATAAATCCATTCACAGGAGTCAGCCCCACAGGCTGCAAGGCAACATCAGCGCAGCCGCTCTGGAACGCTGATCTTGGACTTGGTTATACGCCCAGCGCTCTGTTTGGATTTGGTGTCACCAAGGTCTTTCCGTCGCTGGAAATTGTGAAGCAGGACCACGCAACATTGACCGCGCCCGAAAGCGCAACCGAGCCTTTCTATATCTGGCTGCATCTGTTGGGCGTGCGTGCAGGTGATTCAGCCCGCCTCATGGCCTTTGGTCCCGATGGCCGCCCCTTCGCCAGTGAGTTATTCGAGATCACCGAAGACGAAACCGTCTACCTTGCCAATATCGGTGTCAGCCCATCCGATATGGGTCTCCAGCAATGGCCCAAAGGCGAATACCGCGCCCGGATCAGCTTTTTTGTAAAAGGCGATGAGGCATTGCGCGAGGAACTCGCTTTCGATCTTCCAGCTAAATCGAAACGCGATCAGGCCAGCTTGCAAGCGCAGTAAACCATGGCTTTTAATCTTGGTTTACCTGCGGTTCGCATCCATCATCCAAAAACATATGTATAGGCCGCTATGGTTAACGCCAGCATCGTAATTGCGAAAGTGAAGATCAGTGACAGCCGCATCAATCGCATGGCGATGAGCGAGAAACTGAATGCCCCAACCACCTGTGCCGCCCGCGCGAGCGGGCCGTCGGCAATGTCTGAACCAGGGATCAGAAATTCCCCGGCATCCATAAACCGCTGTATCTCTGCCGGTAGTCGCCATCCGAAATAGGCGGAGATCAACAAGGAAACGATCCCAAAAAAGAGGATCAATACACCCCGGTCGGGCCGCTCAAAAAACGACAGGGGTTTCAAATCGTCATCAAGTTCCGCCGCCAACGCCCGCCAATCGAAAAGCCTGAAGGAATAGACGATTACAGTGAGCAGGATGCAGAAGGCGAGATACCCCGCCATCACGACATTCGTATCAAATTCAAGCGGCATGATACCCACATCCCTATAAGAGTTGTGCCACTATAGGTCACTCCAGGGATAAATGACAATCTTCAACGTCGCGCTTCCACCACAACACGCTGAACAAGTTCTTCTGCATTTCCCAACGCATTGGTCGGATCGCGCAAAGCGTCGAAATTCACTGGCGCATCGGTAAGGCTCGCAAGCCGGTCGAATAGTGGCCCCTTCTCTTGCGCGGCCCTTTTAACCAACGCTTGCGCGTCACCTAACGCCATGTGCCCAGCCAGGGCAAACGCCGCCGCCTCCGCCATAACCGCATCATCCATCATCGCCCGCATCCTTGACGGATCAGGGTCAAGCGATTGCCCCAACCCGTTTGCGTGGCATAAGGCTGCCCCTGTTGCCACGATCATTGAGGGTAAGGTCATCCACTCCAGCGCCCATGCACCACAATCGCGTTCTTCCGCGTGCATCATTGCCTGATGCGCAATACCGACCTGCCCCGCATTGTACCGCGCAAGGGATACTATTGTTTCCGCCGCAACCGGATTGGCCTTCTGGGGCATGGTAGACGATCCGCCCCCTTCACCCGCCCGCAGTTCCCCGCTTTCGGATCGCCCGGTCAGAATCAAATCACCCGCCATCTTGCCCAGCGTTCCGGTCACGAGAGCCAGCCAATGTGCCAGATCGACGAGACTATCCCGCTCCGAGTGCCAGGGTTTGAGCGGGACAGCCAAATCCAGTTCCATCGCCATCCCTTCCATCACTGCAAGCCCGCGCTTGCCAAAGACCCCCAATGTTCCCGATGCCCCGCCAAGCTGAACAACCAGCAACCGGGGTTTCAATTCCTCAAGTCGCGTCCGGCATCGCAAAAGCGGTGCAAGCCACCCGGCAATACGCAGCCCCAGCGTCGTAGGTGTCGCCACCTGTGATCGCGTTCGTGCCGCCATAGGCAGGCTTGCATAACGCTCTGCCGCATCGGCCAACACATTAATCAGGGCCGATAACCGCCCCTCGATAATTTCCAGTACATCGCGCAACCGCAGCATCAGCCCCGTATCAACAATATCCTGTGTCGTTGCCCCCCAATGGACATAGCCGCCATAAGGCGCGCCCATATTGTCTCGCAACGCTTTTACCAAGGGCGGCACGACGACCCCGCTCGCCCGCGTTCCTGCGATCAGCATGGCAGGGTCAGGAACATGATTCTCCAGCTTCTGAATGGCATCCGCCGCCGCCGCCGGGATGATTCCCATCCGCCCCTGGACGCGCGCCAATGCGATCTCCACCCGGATCATCGCCCTTAGTTCCGCTTCTACCGAGAAGAATGCCCCGATCTCCGCATCACCAAAAACCTCGCCCAAAAGCGGATTATCAAAGATCCCGACACTCACCCCAGATCCCCTAAATCAAGGGTATGTGCCATGGCCAATCCCGTCTTGAACCCGCCCGTCGCTACGGATACCGCGCTCAAAATCGGATGTGGCCCAACCATCAATCCACGATCCGCCGCCCTTGGCCGCGCCGCCGCCCATCGCTCGACGACCCTTGCTCCCGATAAAGCGGGACACAACGCGGTCGCCAGCGCAATTTTCTCATCGAGCTTTTCATCTGTCGTATCGGCCCGCTCGAAATATCGCTCTGAAGTTGCCCCGACTGCGACTGACCTGCCCCCGCGCGGCACGACATAAGTGCCATTGTGAAAGATAATCGGGTGAGATGCCGCTTCTGTGCCGATTTCCAGCACCGCCGCCTGCCCTTTTTCTCCCCGCCCAGCCGGTTCGCCCGATCCGGCCAAGGGTAGATGTCTGAAAGCTTCCGCCCCTGTTGCCAGTATGATCCGGTGTGCCCTGATCCGCTCCCCATTCGTAAAGATCGCGCATCCGTCCTCCAGCCGCTCCAAGGCCATCCCGACCCGAATGGAATCCCCGACTGAAGCCGCGAGCCCAGCAAGATACCCCCGCGCATCAATCTTTGCCGTCAACCCGCATTGCATCGCCCCAAACGGCGCAACCTCTTCCGCCAACCACGTTGGATCAGGCCGTTCAATCAGCGCCAACCCGGCCTTGCCCTGCCAGTTTTCCACCGCATCCCCGATGCGCCGCTGCCAGACTGCGCGCTGGTTTTCGGTCGTTAGCGGAATCAGCCGCCCCGATTGCGCGTATCCCGTCGCAATTCCTGTCTCATCCTCCAGCGCAGTTAAATATCGTGGCAAGGATACAAGCGCCTGAAACTGGGATTCTTTCTTTGCATTCCAATTGTCTGGCGCATGGGGAGCCAACACGCCAAGCGGCGTGGCGCTGGCCCCGCTCCCCACAATGTGCGCTTCGGTGACAAGCACCTGCCGTCCTGCCTGTCGCAGCTTTCGCGCAAGGGTCAGACCGAATATACCAGCGCCAATGACAAGAACATCTTCCATACAGGGTTTCGACCATGACCGCGCCGGATTCACAAGGCCAACGCCTGCACTTACGATGGGAAAACGGCGTTCCGGTCTCTTACCAGTTCGATGATCCCTATTATTCCCGCGAGAACGGACTGGAAGAAACCCGGCACGTCTTTCTCGAAGGATGCCGTCTGCCCACAATGATCGAGTCGGGCCAGACATCCATCGCCGAACTCGGCTTTGGCACTGGCCTCAATTTTTGCTCTACGTTGGCATTCTGGCAACAGTACGCGCCGCCCGATCTGCCCCTGCACTATACCGCCTTTGAACTCTATCCGATGCAGGCAGAAGAGATTGATCGCGCCCTCGGCGTCTGGCCCGAACTCGACATTCAACGCGCCGCGCTTGTTTCGGCATGGCGGCGTGAAGGTGGCGTCATGCAGATTGGCCCCGCGCGCCTTACCCTCATCGTGGGTGATGCCCGCCATACTGTTGCCGCGTGGCAAGGCAAGGCGAATGCGTGGTATCTTGATGGCTTTGCCCCCTCCAGAAACCCGGAGATGTGGGAACCAGACCTTTTAAAAGCAGTCGGACAAAACAGCGCCCCCGGCGCTATCGCGGCAACCTACAGCGTGGCGGGCGCCGTGCGCCAGGGACTACAGGCCGCAGGTTTTACGCTGGAACGACTACCCGGATATGGGCGAAAGCGGGAAATGCTGCGCGCTGTCAAAGCGAATCCAGGTCCAGAGTCACCTGTGTCCCATCAATGACCTGTTTCCCAATATTCTCAAAATTGACCGTGATCCGATCTTCGATAACCGACTGCACCTGCCCCAAACCCCAATCGGGGAAACCGGGATGACGCACGAACACACCGACAGTTAATAATTCATTCATAATTACCTCGCTTTTGTGTACATTGTTCTAAAGCACTCAATTCCGGTGGATGATGACCGACCTGACTTTTGCGTCCTTGCTCAGTTCCCGTATCTGCCATGACCTCATAAGTCCGGTCGGTGCGATCAACAATGGACTGGAAATCCTTGAGGATGAATCCGACGCCGAGATGAGCGAACAGGCCATGGGCCTGATTCGTAACAGCGCAGCCAGCGCCTCGGCAAAACTGCAATTCATGCGCCGATCTTTCGGTATGGCCGGCACCGTGTCAGAAATGGTGTCGCTGGATGAAGCCAAATCCCTTTCGCTGGGCCTCGTAGGCAAGGGTGCAACCCAGCTTGATTGGCAGGTAGGGGTGCAAAGCCTTGATAAGTCAATCGTCAAGCTGTTGCTGAATATGATTCTGATCGGTTTTGAGGCTTTGCCGCGTGGCGGAACCTTGCGTGCCGGTGTGCAAAAGGCGGGTGCGACAAACCTGATGATCTCGGCGGAAGGCCCGAAAGCGAGATTACAGGAACAAGCCATTACCATCCTGCGCAATGGGGCCGATCTCAATATGGTTGAGCCACGCGAGGCGAATATGCTGTTCACTTACGAACTTGCAAAAAGCCTCGGCACAACAATCCACGTCTCGGTCGGGGATGAAACTATCGAGATCGCCGCCACGATCTGAACAGTCATGCCGCCAGCAAACGCATGGTGAGCGGCTCGGTCACATATACGAGCCGCCCCGCTGCAATCGTACCGACAAGACGGCGCGACCCCTCCTCGACAAGCACAAGATCGGCGCGTTTTCCCTGCGCAATTACGCCACGATCATCCATGCCCATCATCATTGCCGGGGATCTTGATACCAGCGCCCAGGCATCCGCAAGGGGCATCCCTCCGGCCTTCAATGTAAACGCCGCGTGATGCAGTGACGGATAGTGATAGTCAGACGCCAGCGCATCGCACAGTCCGGCCTCGATCATCGCCCGCGCCGGGACGCCACGGTCATGCGATCTGCCCCGCACGACATTGGGCGCGCCAAGGATGATGAAATCTCCTGCCTTGCGCGCGGATTGAAGCGTTTCCTCCGTCATTGGAAATTCCGCGATTCCCGCACCAAGGCGGCGCATTTCTGTGCGCTCTTGCGGCGTTGCGTCGTCATGGCTGCCGATCCGCATATCACTGAATGATGCCAGCAAATCCGCTACCCGCACCCATGCCTGCGGCATTGCGTCATGCAATTCCCGCATTAGTGACAAATGCTCTGTCGGAGATCGGTTTGCCCGGATAGCCTGTCCATCAAGACGTGGGGGGCGCTTTCCGGCGGCAAGGGCGTCATGCGGCAGATGGTCGTTCAAAACGAGATAATCGATCCCATGCTCCACGATCAATGCCCGCACATCGTCGAAATCAGCATGACAGGCGACGTCCAGCCGTAACTGCACCCGTATGTCGAGGGACGCACCATATTTGCCAAGCCCAACACACAGCCAACGTGCAAAATCCGGCCCTCGCATCCCGCCCTGCCAGCTCCAGAATTGTGGTAAATACGCAGTGGTAATCCCGTTGGCGGCCAATTCCTGCTCTACTGCACGTAACCCGTCGTCAAGATGACGCAATGCCCCCCGACGCGGAGCAAGATGGCGCTCGAACGCATCCCCATGCAGATCTACCATACCAGGTAGTACCATCAGGCCCAATGCATCGACCCGCCTTCCAGCACAGGAATCCGTGATCCGCCCGTCTACAATTGCAACATCACCAGATGTCAGCCCATCTGGTGACAGCACCCGCGCATTAACGAGCGTGAAAGGGGGTGGCGAAGGCAAGACAGGCATTGTTCAATGTTTTCGGTATTCTGCCACTCCTCCGACCGGAGTTGTTTCTGCGTATAGAAGCGGGCAGAGTTTTGCCCGGAAATCCATTTGCCCAACTCGCTGGAATAAAGGCGTTATTCCAGACCCAGCTTCGCCTTGACCGCCGCCTGCACAGCCTGTGGGTTCGCCTTTCCGCCGGTCGCCTTCATAACCTGACCGACAAACCAGCCCGCCATGGACGGCTTTTCCTGTGCCTGCGCCACCTTATCAGGGTTTGCAGCGACGATCTTCTCGACCTCTGCATCAATAGCCCCGGTATCCGTGACCTGACGCATTCCGCGCGATTCCATGATTTCCGCCGGATCGCCGCCTTCGGACCACACAATCTCGAACAGATCCTTGGCGATCTTGCCGGAAATATCACCCTTGGCGATCAGATCAATAATTCCGCCAAGTTGATCTGCCGACATGGGCGAATCGCTCACTCCCAGACCATCCTTGTTCAATCGCCCAAACAGCTCATTCACTACCCAGTTTGCCGATGTCTTCCCGTCGCGGCCCTTGGCCACAGCCTCGAAGAAATCTGCATCCTCGCGCGCGGCTGACAAAACGGCAGCATCGTATTCCGTAACGCCGTAATCACGCATGAACCGCGCCCGCTTTTCATCGGGTAATTCGGGCAAACCTTCGGCAATATCGTCCACCCAGCCTTGCTCAATCTCCAGTGGCAAAAGATCGGGGCATGGAAAATACCGATAATCATGCGCCTCTTCCTTCGAGCGCATGGTTCGGGTTTCGCCCTTTTTCGGGTCGAACAGGCGTGTTTCCTGATCGATTTGGCCGCCATCTTCCAAAATTTCGATCTGGCGGCGCGCTTCATATTCGATTGCTTGCTGGATAAAGCGCATCGAGTTCATGTTTTTTATCTCGCAGCGTGTGCCAAGATGCGAGAAATCCTGGGTCTCGTAGTATTTTTCGTAATCGCCGGGGCGACAGACCGAAACATTCACGTCTGCGCGCAGGGAACCTTCCTGCATTTCGCCATCACACGTTCCCAGATAACGCATGATCTGGCGTAATTTGCGCACATATTCCGCCGCTTCTTCCGGCCCCCGAATATCGGGGCGGGAGACGATTTCCATCAGCGCCACGCCGGTACGGTTCAGGTCCACGAATGACATTTCCGGGTCCATGTCATGGATCGATTTCCCGGCATCCTGTTCAAGGTGGATACGTTCGATGCGCACACGCCGCGCCACGCCCGGCTCCAGATGAACCAGCACTTCACCTTCACCGACGATAGGATCTTTGAACTGGCTGATTTGATAGCCCTGCGGCAAATCAGGATAGAAATAGTTTTTCCGGTCGAACACCGAACGCAGGTGAATCTGCGCTTTCAGCCCCAGGCCCGTGCGCACCGCTTGCGCCACGCAATATTCATTGATGACCGGCAACATTCCCGGCATTGCCGCATCAACCAGCGCGACATTCGTATTCGGCTCTGCGCCGAAATCATTGGCTCCGCCCGAAAACAGCTTTGCCTGTGAGCGTACCTGGGCATGAACCTCCAGCCCAATGACCATCTCCCACTCGCCGGTCATACCTTTCAGGCGTTGGGCAGTCGGTTCGGAATAGGCAAGATCGAGCATGGCGGTTTCCCCGGATGGCATTTCGGAAAACGGTTTACTCGCTTCTATCAAGACCGACAAGCCGTCGGAACGTAGTCAGAAAGCAAGCCTTGCCACTCGCCATAAATATGAGCATGGCGAACATGACTTCAAGTAACACAAAATAAAAACAACAGCAAAGTGGATTATTTTTGAAAAAATAACCAAATAGTTCTGCCTATTGAGCCATTTAACCTAATTTTGTATCAATATATGTCTTTTCATATAACTAATTATATGATGCATTCATTAAGATAAAAATAATTAAAGCTAACAAATCATTTTTAATTTTTTAGAACAACGAACTTAATTTCCTTCTAATAAAACCATGACAAATTTATGGAAATTCTGCGAATCGTTCCAGAGAGAAAAATTATGCATAACATTATCGATCAGTTCAGATCCATGTTCCGCCGCGAAGACGGTAGCGTGGCGATTATGAGCGGCCTTATGATGACATTGATGGTTCCGACTATCATTGCCGCTGTTGACATGACGAATATCTCGAAGACCAGGAAAGATGTTCAATCCCGCCTGGACAGTGCGTTGATTGCCGCAACAAAATTTGACGATCTTGTGGAAGCAAGCGAGTCCGGCGAAATACAGGAAAGAGGTGAACGGTTCCTGCTCAATGCCCTGAACAGCGCAGGAATTGACGCCACTGGCATGAAAGCAACTTTCGAATACGATGAAATTAGTAAGGTTATGAAGGGCCAGGTTGAGATCGTTGCGCCTACGGTTTTCACAGGAATGGTCCTTGATTTAGATCAACTTGTCATCACTTCCGAAGTCACACCGAGAGAGCGCATCCGACTCGAGGTCGCGCTTTCCCTGGATGTCAGTGGTTCAATGGACTTCTCTTTTAACTCGGATACTGTTGCCCCGGAAGGATCGCGACGCATCGATGCACTACGTGCAGGTGTAGACAGCCTTGCACGCGTCTTTCGGGAAAACCCGTTGGTACGTGCCAGGATGTCCGTCATTCCCTATTCCGCGTCTGTGAATATCGCCGGAACCAAGGAAGCGCCCACAAATGGTGTCGATCCAGTTTGGGTGGCAGAACGTGTAGAACGTTCGGGTGCGGGAAAGTTGCGTATTTCAAAGACACCGCCTGGTCTGGGGAAAAACTTTGATCTGAAAAATGTTGGAACACCAACTTCAGCGATCCTGCCACTTACAAGTATGCGGAAGGCTGTTAATTACGTCAAAACGCTCACACCAGATGGTGGAACCGCAGGCCATATTGGCGCAGAATGGGCACTCTACTCTCTTTTGCCGGATTGGAGTGATGTGTTGAACAACGAAATAGGCAAATCCGCTGATCTGAACAGTAAAACACAAAAAGTCCTCATCGTAATGACTGATGGTGACTTTACCGTCAAACAAGATCCCGACTTGACGATTGATGATGCCTACGAGATCTTCCAGAATGTTTGTGAGACTGCACGCGATGCCGGGATTAAGGTTTATGCTGTAGGCCTGAGAGCTAGCCCCAATACGGAAAAACAACTCACACAGTGCACTGACGAGCAGGAAAACTATTTCTCTGTTGACGACCCGGAAGCCCTCTCCAAGGCTTTCGAGGAAATTGCTTTACAGCTATCCCAGGTACGTATCTCGGAATAAGAAGTAACATCTGCGAGGTGAGACGCGTGGCCAATGACGGACGCGCTCTTGCCTCGACGATTGTCTCGATCGATCCGCTGGGGATTGTAGAAAATCCCTTTCTTTCGCCGCATTGCCGGGGCAAAACTGCCGCTTAAACGGACGAGAGGATCAAACAATGCGGGTCATCGCTATCGCCACATTCTGCGCCCTCGCCACAGTTCCGGTTCAGGCCCAGAAAGTGGAGCGTATTAAGGCCACGGGCGCAAACGCCGCTGGCGTCTGTGCAGGGTCTCTCGATATGCTCGGACAATATATGAGCCGGGCTGAAACTCCCAACGCGCAGCGGATTCAGGAAGTTCAACAAGGCCGCGACTTCTTTGCAGAAATGCCACGCTTTCCCACAAGTGAGATTACAGCAGCGGCGAATGCCTTCGTAACGTTGATGTCAAATCGCATCATTAATGCAGCGACGAATGAGGAACGTCAGGCCGTTCAGCGCGAGTTGGTCACGTTATCCCGGGGATGTCTCGCATCCGCAAAAGATGAATTGCGCCGGTTCCGCGATGCTGCGCCCACTGGCACTGGCACTGGCACTGGAACGACACAGCAGACCATTGCGCCCACGATCAGCAACGAACCCGCGTTGGTCCAACCGTCGATCGCACAGCCGTATTCCACCGAACCCCTGATCCTCGATCCGATCGTACCTGCGCAATAATTGCCCATACGGCACGGGTTTTGGATGCAAGTATAGTCGGTTCCCTGTAATACCCGCAGGGTTATGAACGCGCCTGACCGGCGTACGAGATGGAGTTCCTGCCATGAGCGTCTTGCTTCAACGTATTTTCCTTGCGGTGTCCCTTGCCCTCGCCCCTGCCATCGCCTTCGCTGACGGTGATGAGGAAAACAAGACAGAAGAAGCAAAAGTTGAGGATTCGGCAGAAAAAAAGACCGACGATAACAACGAAAAGGCCGAAGAAGAGAGCAAAGCCGAAGCAGATAGCGATAGTGACGAAGAAAAACAGGCAATCGTTTCTCAAGATGACGAATGGGCCGAGAAACTGAGAAAACGCCACCATGAAGGTGACGTGGCCCTTGGTGTCTGTGGAGCGCGGATGACAGCGTTGATGTGGTTCTATCAGGTCTCCGTTGCCGATGGTCGTGAAGACCTTGAACCCGCTTATGATGCAATCAAGGAATCCCGCACCGTTCTTAAAAACGAAGCGGAGCGCCGCGCGGTCGAAGATGGTGTTGGCACGAGTGTTTCTGTGATGAACGAATACAGCGCCGAACTCTGGGAAGAACTGGTCAATGCAGCCGAGGAGCCAGAGACTTTTCAGGAAGTCCATGATGACCTGTACACGAATGTACAGGAATGCCTGACTTTGTTCTTCAAACGCGGAAAGACAGTCAAGAAAGCCACATCAGAAGAAGCGAAGGATGAGGCAGAGAAAGACGGGAAAGCAGAAGAAGAAAAGGCAGAAGAGAAAGCCGATTGATCTGCCGTTGAAAGTCAACTCATGTCCAAGACCCTGACTATCGAACGGCTGGACCCTGTAACGGGTCATGGCGTTGCTTTTGATCTGGACGATGTCTTTACCTTACCCTTCACCGCTCCCGGCGATGAGATCGTACTTTCTGATGGCGCTGTCACCTTGTTGGCGCCCGGTTCCAAAGATCGTCAGAACCCGCCTTGCCCTCATTTCGGGAATTGCGGGGGATGCCAGCTTCAGCATATCAATGATACCGCTCTGGCGGATTGGAACCGTGCGATCGTGTGCGATGCGCTGGGCCGCCATGATCTGGATGTGCCGGTCACACCGAGCCTGACTGTACCCGCAGCCTCACGCCGCCGCGCACGATTCACATTGCAGCGAACGAAGAAAACGGCTCTCTTCGGCTTTCGTGCCGCAGGGGAGCACCGGGTCGTGGATATGCAGACCTGTGCCATTCTGACGCCGGGAATCGTGACGGCATTACCCGATCTGCAAGCCATCGCACTGGCCGGTGCGCCGCGCAAACGGACCGTGACGCTTCAGGTGACACAGACGGATGCGGGCCTCGATGTGATGGCCGAAGAGATGAAGGAGATGGACCTTCCGTTGCAAGAAACGCTGGCCATCCTCGCGGAGAGAACCGATCTGGCGCGGCTTGTCTGGAATGGCGAATTATTGCTTCAACGGCGGCCCCCTGCCCTGAAGTTTGGCCCCGCCACCGTGCATCCCCCACCGGGGGCTTTCCTGCAAGCGGCACGAGAGACAGAAGGCATGATCCTCGATATTCTGCGCGCGGGCATCGGGAATGTGCGGGTTATCGCTGACCTTTTCTGTGGGTTGGGAACATTCACCCTGCCTCTTGCGGAACATGCCTCATTGACGGCGATAGACAGTGATGCGGCGATGATTGGGGCGCTGAAAGACGGGGCGAGGGCTTGCCCTGCCCTGAGGCCCGTAACCGCGCAAACCCGTGACCTTTTTCGCAATCCGTTGCTGCCTGATGAGCTGGCACGATTCGACGCCGTAGTTATTGATCCGCCCCGGACGGGCGCAAAAGCGCAGATGGATCATCTCGCGGCAGGTATTGTGCCGATTATCGCAATGGTATCCTGCAATCCCGCAACCTTTGCCCGTGATGCCCGCACGCTTGTTGATGGCGGATACAAGCCTGAACCCATCGTGCCGATTGACCAGTTCCGCTGGTCGCCGCATACGGAGGTCGTCGGCATTTTCCGACGCGCCTGACCCGGAACCAACGCCATGGCCCTTCTTCTCGGTATCGACACAGGCGGCACATATACCGATGCCGTTCTCTTCGATGAAGACCGCTCCCCCGACCCTGTAGTCGCAAAAGCCAAGGCGCTGACTACGCGCGATGATCTGGCCGTCGGGATTGATGGGGCTATTGGGGCCGTACTGGACGGAAGTGGCGTCGATCCGGCGACCATCGCGCTTTGTTCGATTTCAACAACACTGGCAACGAATGCGCTGGTCGAAGGGGTGCGGCGACGTATCTGTTTGATCTTTGCAGGGTTTGATGAAGCGGATTTGCACCGTTCGGGGTTGGCGGAGGCGTTGGGGAGTGATCCGGTCATCCATATCGCGGGCGGATTCCGGGCAACCGGCGAGGAACGCGCTCCGCTTGATCTGGACGCCCTGTCACCGCAGATCGACGCGGTAAAGGATGGCGTTGAAGCGTTTGCTGTCGTCACGATCTTTGGCGGGCGCAATCCTGCGCATGAGATTGCCATTCGTGAGCTGATCCGCTCGCGCTGTGCGCTACCCGTGACCTGTGGCCATGATTTATCGGGCGAATTGGACGGGCCGCGCAATGCGCTGACCTGTGTCCTGAATGCGCGGCTGATCGGGACGATTTCGGCGCTAATCGCCTCCACGGCAGGTGCATTGGCGGCTCGGAAAATCACTGTGCCGCTGATGATCGTCAGGGGGGACGGCTCGCTCGTATCGGCGGAATTTGCGCAGGAACGGCCTATTGAGACGATTCTGTCCGGCCCCGCCGCCAGCCTCGTGGGGGCCGCACATCTGTCAGGGGCGCAGGACGCGGTAATCTCTGATATCGGCGGTACTACGACAGATATTGCCATCTTGCGGGATGGACGCCCGATGCTCAGTGAAACGGGAGCGACCGTTGGCGGGCATCGCACGATGATCGCCGCCGTGGCAATGACCACGCACGGGCTGGGTGGTGACAGCGATGTTGGAGTTGATGACAAGGCCTTCAACGCGGCATTGACGCTAGGGCCGCGAAAGCTGGTTCCCGTCAGTCTGTTTGCACTGGATGCGCCCGACCTCGTGGCGAAAACTCTGGCTGCACAGGGGCGTAGCGCACGCGCCAGCGAAACCGATGCGCGCTTTGTGATCCCCACGCGCACGCCACGCCCTGAAGGTTTGCGCCGCATTGATGAGGCTGTTCTCGACCGGATCGGAGACGCCCCCACCGCCATGGATGGGCTGGCATTGACGCGGCTGGAGGCCAGTGCGCTTGCAGGGTTGGTCAGCCTTGGCCTTATCAGAATCGCCGGGTTCACACCATCGGATGCCGCCCATGTGCTCGGCTTGCATGAGGCATGGGATACGCAGGTAGCGCGCGATGCTGCCGACCTGATTGCCCGGCGCAAGGACCGAAAGGGGGAGCGCCTCGCCCCGGATGGACAGGCATTGTCACAGATGGTGCTGGATACGCTGGTCCACCGTTCAATGCAGGTTTTGCTGGATACGGCCCTCGCCCATGATGGCATCGGGTCACTGCCAGCGCCTTTGCTGAATGCAGCTCTCGCGCGCAGGGATGGTGCTGCACGGATTGATATTGGTCTGGCCTTGCCACTGATCGGGCTGGGGGCATCGGCCTCTACGTATTATCCGGCGATTGGCAAGGCGCTTGGCACGACCTGCCTTGTCCCCGATCATGCCGATGTGGCAAATGCTGTTGGGGCCGTTGCAGGGCGCGTGATGCTGGAACGGTCAGTGCGTTTTACCAGCCCCACCGAAGGCCATTATCGCGCGCATTTGCCGGGGGTCGCTGAAGATTTTTCCGATCTTGCAGCAGCAAGGGAAAAAACGCGCGCCGTCCTGGAAACCGTCTTGCGCGAAGATGCGGCATTGGCCGGTGCAGGTGACGTGGAAATCGTCTTCGACTATACCGAGTCTGCACCCGTGGTTGAAGGACGCCCCCTGTTCATCGAAGCGGTGCTGACCGGCAAGGCATCGGGTCGCCCGTCGCTACGCCAGACAAATTGATAAACCATCCCTTCCGGCCATCTGGCTTTCACAAGAAACCGGGCATGGTCCGGGACATATAAACGGAGCGACGCGTATGCATTCCCTCGTCGTGACATTCGCCCTTATCGGCGTGCTTGGGGTTGGCGCACAGTGGTTGGCATGGCGACTGCGCCTGCCCGCAATCGTGCTGATGCTCGCAGCAGGTATTATCGCGGGGCCGTTTACCGGCCTGATTAATCCTGAGCATGATTTTGGTGATGCCCTTGGGCCGTTGGTTTCGGTCGCGGTCGCATTGATCCTGTTCGAAGGTGGCCTGAGCCTTGATGTGCGTGGCCTGCGCGATGCGGAGGGCGCGGTTAAACGGATCGTTTTGCTTGGTGCGCCACTGGGCTGGATTACCGGGACACTTGTTTGTCACTATATCGCGGGGCTGTCATGGCCGGTGGCAGCAGTATTCGGCGGGATATTGGTCGTGACAGGACCAACAGTCGTTACCCCTTTGTTGCGGCAGGCAAAATTGACACAGCGCCCGGCGTCTGTGCTGCGCTGGGAAGCCATCGTCAATGACAGTATCGGCGCGCTCTTTGCCGTACTGGCCTTTGAATATGCGGCAACGATTGCACATTCTGCCGACCTTTCCGACGCGGCGGGCCATCTCATTATCGGGATTATTCTTTCGATTTTCTTCGGAGGCGCAGCGGGCCTTGCACTCGCCTATGCATTCCGGCGGGCGATGGTGCCGGAATATATGAAAGTGCCGGTATTAATCGCCGTGGTTCTTGGCGTCTTTGCGGCCTCAAATGAATTTCTGGAGGAAAGCGGGCTGTTGGCCGTGACCTTGATGGGGATGATCCTTGGCAACTCCCATCTGCCCAGCATCACCGAATTGCGCCGGTTCAAGGAACATATTGCGGTGCTGCTCGTCTCAGGCGTATTCGTGATTCTTGCGGCGACACTCGACGCAGAGATGCTTGCAACCCTGAACTGGCGTGCGCTGCTATTCGTTGTCGTCGTGATGCTGGTGGCCCGCCCCGTTACCATATGGCTCAGTCTGGCCGGTAGTAATCTAACAAGCGCAGAAAAAGGTCTGATCGCCTGGGTTGGGCCGCGCGGGGTTGTGGCGGTGGCGATTTCGGGCTTTTTCGGCGCGAAACTGGCGGAGCTTGGCTATGAAGATGGCGCGGCAATTGCCCCACTCGCCTTTGCCCTTGTCTTTGCCACGGTTGTCATTCAGGGGTTCAGCGTTACCAGGGTCGCACAACGGCTAAACCTTGTATCGACCGCCATCCCCGGTATTCTGATTGTTGGTGCCTCAAACTGGTCGGCACAACTGGCCAAAGCCCTCCAGAAACTCGATATTCCCGTGCTTGTGGTCGATAAGTCATGGGCGGCATTGCGCAAATTGAGATTGCAGGACATTCCGACATGGCATGGTGAAATCCTGTCAGAGGCCGCCGAGCACACTCTTGATCTCAATCGCTTTGGCACGATTATCGCCGCGACAGACAATGATTCATACAATGCATTGATCTGTACGGATTTCGGCCCCGAATTCGGACGCACGAATGTCTTTCAGCTTGGACGATCCGAAGACGATGGCGAGAATCCCAATGCCCTGCCGGTTACATTGGGAGGACGAAAGCTGTTCGCATCCGGCGTTTCTTTCGGCACGCTTGAATCGCGATCCTATTCGGGGTGGGTCTTTACCCATACGCGCCTGACCGACGAATATGATTATGACAATTATCTCGGCGACCGGGCCGAGGAAACCGAACTGCTCGCTGACCTGGGCAAGGACAATACAATTTCCTTTGTCACCGTTTCTGACCGTCCAAAAGCCAATCCCGACGATGTGCTGCTGAGTTACGGACCCGGAAAACCGCAGAAACGCATCAAGGACAGTGAGGAACCGGCATGAGCACCCCATGCGCCATCTTTGATCTCGATGGCACTCTCGCCCATACTGCACCTGATCTGGTGGGTACGGTGAATAACCTGTTTGCAGGGCGCGGATTTGCGCCGTTGCCACTCTCCATTGCGGAGACGACTGCGGGTTTTGGTGCAAAAGCCCTGATTCGAGCGGCTTTGGACCATGCAGGGCATCCAGTGGATGAACGGGAAGTGGATAGTTTGTACCACCCGTTTCTCGACCGCTACGCAGAGCGGATCGCGGATGAATCGCGGCTCTATGATGGTGTGATCGACACGCTCGATACTCTGGAAGCGCAGGGGTGGATTGTTGGGGTTTGCACGAACAAGCCTGAGGGATTGGCGCGAACCCTGCTGGAGCGACTGGATGTGCTGCATCGGTTTGCTGCGCTGATTGGGTCAGATACGCTACCTGTGCGTAAACCTGATCCCGTGGCATTGCTTACGACCATCGAGCGGTGCGGGGCCGAAGCGCATTTCTCGGTTATGATCGGGGATACGGATACGGATCGCAACACGGCCCGCAATGCGGATGTGCCGTGCATTATGACCAGCTTTGGATATTCCGACACCCCCGTCACCGATATGGCGCCGGAGGCAGTGGTTCACAGCTTCACCGAAATGGTGGATGCGCTGGAGGCTGTTCGCCGTCGCTGAGGCGTCGTTACGCCTTTGGCCCGATCATCTGTTCAGGGCGCACGACGCGCTCGAAGGTTTCTTCATCGCAGAACCCCAGGGCGAGAGCCTCTTCCTTGAGCGTTGTGCCGTTCTTATGCGCGGTTTTGGCAACCTTTGTGGCGTTGTCATAGCCAATTTCAGGGGCCAGCGCCGTGACGAGCATAAGACTTTCGCGCATCAGTCTCGCAATGCGGTCTTCGTTTGCCTCGATGCCCGAAACGCAATTATCCGTGAAGGCGACAGAAGCATCACCGAGCAATTGCATGGCTTGCAGAAGATTATAGGCCATCATCGGCTTATAGACGTTCAGCTCAAAATGGCCCTGACTGCCCGCAAAGCCGATGGCCGCATCATTGCCCATAACATGCGCACAAACCTGCGTAAGTGCCTCGCACTGGGTCGGGTTGACTTTGCCGGGCATGATCGAGCTGCCCGGTTCATTTTCCGGCAGGCTTAACTCGCCAAGGCCACTGCGTGGACCGGAACCGAGAAAGCGAATGTCGTTAGCGATCTTGAAGAGAGAGGCAGCAACGGTTTTGAGCGCGCCGGACATCTCAACCACGGCATCATGGGCGGCAAGTGCCTCGAATTTATTCTCCGCTGTCTCAAAAGGCAGACCTGTGATTGTTGCAATCTCGTCAGCGACGGCCTTGGCAAATCCATGGCGGGTGTTCAGGCCAGTGCCCACTGCCGTGCCGCCCTGCGCAAGGGGATAGATGTTATCCAACGCATGATTGACACGCTCGATACCCTTGCGGACCTGAAAGGCATAACCGCCAAATTCCTGCCCAAGCGTCAGGGGCGTGGCATCCTGTGTATGGGTACGCCCGATCTTGATGATGTCGGCAAATTCCTTTGCTTTTCGGTCAAGAACGCCATGCAGCTTTGCCAGAGCGGGTAGCAGGGTGTCATGGGCCATGCGCGCCGCAGCGATGTGCATGGCTGTGGGGAAGGTATCGTTTGAGGATTGTGAGCGGTTGACGTGATCGTTGGGATGAACGGGCGTCTTGCTGCCCATCTCACCACCCAGCAATTCAATGGCACGATTCGAGATAACCTCGTTTGCATTCATGTTCGACTGGGTTCCCGATCCGGTCTGCCAGACAACGAGGGGGAAGTGATCGTCCATCTTTCCGTCAATAACCTCCTGCGCTGCCCGGTCGATGGCGTCGGCAAGATCTTTCTCCAGATCACCATTCGCGGCGTTCACGCGCGCAGTGGCCTGTTTGATGACGCCCAGAGCGCGCACGATGGCGACGGGTTGACGCTCCCACCCGATGGGAAAATTGATAATCGACCGTTGGGTTTGCGCGCCCCAATAGCGATCCGCAGGAACTTCCAGCGGGCCAAAGGAATCGGTTTCGGTACGGATTTTCTGGTCGCTCACAGGTCGTTCCCCTTGCAATCAATTTGGTATTACGCGGGATATAACTTGCGGGCTGGCGCGTGGCTACTTTTTGCGAAAGGCGTCGAGACTGACAACCCGATTCGCCGGGTCGCCCTGGGGCGTCTTGGCTTGCTCCATCTTAACATCCGATTCCGGTGCCGCAGGAGAATCCACACCTTCTGTGTTCGGCAAGAGAGCCATATCTTCGTCTGAAAAGGGAAACTCAATCTGGAAGTTGACGCTGGGGTCGCGGAACATACTGACAGCCGCGAAAGGAACGACGAGCAGGGTCGGTTTCCCCCCAAAGCTCAACTCGACAGAAAACCTGTCGTCCATAACCGCGAGTTCCTCGAATTCATATTCCAGCACGATGGTGATTTCTTCGGGGAACTGTGCACGCAACGAGTCGGGCATCACAACGCCCGAATGCTGCGTATAATACGTGATGTAAAAATGCTGATCGCCATACAGCCCGTGTTCGAGCGTATGTTTTAGTGAACGGGCCATCACACTCCGCAATCCCTCGCGGATGAGTTTGCCATAATCAATTGGTCCAGAATCCATACTTCCCCCATTCATTCGCTGGATCATAGTGCAAAAGGGGGATGCGTGAAGAGGGAAAGTGGAGGCTTCTGTTGCCAGGTGCCTCCGAACCCCGCTTAGACCTGCTAGGGCCTAAGACTCAAGTTCCAGTCTTCGCACCGCAATTAAGCGGCGAGAGCGACCGGAGCACGATTGTCGTTTGCAATTGTGCGAATAGCCCGATAACGGCGGAACCATGCCGGGTAAAAGCTACGTCTTTAGACGTTTGTCGATCCTGTTTCGGCCCCGTCCATCCCTCAAACGAAGGGAGTTTTGGTGGAGCCGCCGGGTACCGCCCCCGGGTCCAATCCGCTTATTATACGCGCGTTTATCACCATAGTCTGCCGAAGCAGACAGATTGAATATAGGGATATTGGTCGCTGATTTGAAGGGGAAAGTTCCCGATCTATAAAATGCGGGCTAATTTCTGAAGGGAGCAACGAGGATATGAACCGATGGCAAACTCAGGGAGTGACCGTCGAATCGCTGACAGGCGATGCGATTGACGCTGTTATCCCCGAAATCGCAGCGTTGCGGATCGCGGTTTTCCGGGCCTTTCCTTATCTTTATGACGGTGATCTGGACTATGAGCACGCGTATCTTGCGGCCCTTGGAAGCTCTGCGCGCTCGGTCATAGTGGTCGCGCGGGATGGTGGCCGGATTGTCGGGGCGGCAACCGGCGCGCCGATCACGGATGTCGAAGAAGAATGGGTCGCCCCCTTCCGGGCGCACGGATTGGCCGTGAAACACCGTTTCTATTGCGCTGAATCCGTCTTGCTACCGGAGTGGCGCGGCATGGGACTGGGCCATGCGTTTTTCGATGGCCGTGAAGCCCACGCGCGTTCCCTTGGGATGAGTGATTCTTGTTTTTGCAGCGTCATTCGACCCGATACCCATCCGGCACGTCCCGTTGATTACCGCTCGCATGATGCCTTTTGGCGCAAGCGGGGATATGTGCCGCTGGATGGTGTGGTGGCGCGCTTTGCGTGGCGGGATATGGGACAGACAGACGAGACAGAGAAAACGCTTCAGTTCTGGGGGCGGTCGCTACTTTTTCGGCCCTGAGGCTGAAGCGTCCCAATAGAAATTTGCGCAAATATTGAAGCAGGTTTCGCTGTCTCTCGCCTTACGGCTCGAACGCGAAAATCTGACACTCGATTCAATGGTTGCGCAATTTTCTATAAATGCCCGTATTTTGCGGCGTCATGGATCAACCTGATCGCGCTTTACTATCGTGCGCGCGTATTGGCCCGACACCCGGTAGCGATAGAGATAAGTCGGCAGGATCGATTCCAATGTCGTCGGTTTGACGCCGAGGTCACTGATATTCTTCGCTTCTTCCCCAACAACATTATCCGTATCGAGCATCGCAACCTGATCGCGGGTGAGAAGCGGTGCCAGACCCAAAAGGCGATTGGGTAATTCGAACACCCATGCCTGAATGCGGGCAATCCAGCCGGGCACAGGAAGAACGAAACGGCGACGGCCTGTCTCGTCCATCACCAGATCGAACACGTCGCGCATGGTAATGACTTCCGGGCCACCAAGTTCAAAGGTCGCACCTTTAGCCTCGGCAACTTCCAGCGACCGTACTGCCGCCTCCGCAACATCGCCGACATAAACGGGCTGAAAACGGGTTTCACCGCCAATGAGCGGCAGAACAGGCGACATACGGGCCATGCCTGCAAAGCGGTTGAAGAATTCATCTTCCGGCCCGAACACGAGAGAGGGGCGCAGAATGGTCGCCGTAGGCACATGGCGCAGAACCGCCGATTCGGCTTCGGCTTTGGTACGCTGATACGCGATCCCGGATTCTGCATCCGCGCCAATGGCGGAGATATGAACGAGACGGTCAATGCCATACTGGGCGCAGAAGCGGGCAATACGTTCGGCCCCATCGCGTTGAACGGCGTCGAAGGTTTGCTTGCCGGTTGGGAACAGGATTCCCACGAGATTGATAACGGCATCCGATCCGGCGATTGCACGCGCGGTGGAGGCATCATCGCGGATATTGGCCTGAATGACCTCGACTTGCCCGACATCCCCCGCTGTTCGCAGGAAAATGGCTTCATTCGGGCGACGCACAGCCACCCGGACACGCCAACCACGTTTGGCAAGCTTGCGGACCGCATAGCGCCCGATAAACCCGGACCCTCCGAAGACCGTAACGACAGGCATGATCTACTCTCCAGCGCGAATGATAAGCGCGTGTTACAGGTCGGAGCCACGAAACGAAAGGGGCTGACGACACCTAAAACGAGATGTCCATCAGCCCCATGCTGTTGCGTTATTCGACGAGGAGTTCGATCCGGCGGTTCTGTGCCCGTCCGGCGCGTGTGTTGTTATCAGCGACAGGCTCATCCGGGCCAACACCTATGGCAGTGACAAGGCCAGGTGCGACGCCATTACTCTCCATGTAGGTAACAACAGCATCGGCGCGACGTTGGGACAATCCGAGGTTATAAGCCCGATCGCCCAGGGCGTCTGTATGCCCCTTCACCGTGATCCGCGTATTTTCACAATCGCGGATGATGGAGATGAGGCGATTGATGGTTTGGGACGCATCAGCGCGAAGATCGGCTTTATTGTTCTCGAACTGGATACCGCCACTGCTGACCACATTACTCAAGCGTTGCTGGCAGGATGAAATCCCGGAGGTTTGAGCCGCACGGCGCAATGTGCTGAGTTCGCTTTCGAGATCACGGATTTTTACGCGTTGCGTAGAAACGGTTTCGGCAACCCGTGCAGAGCGTTCCCGTTGATTGGCAAGCAAGGCTTCAAGGCTCTTGTTTGCCGCCATGATATCCGTGCCATCACTGGCTGCATCGGAAGACATTGCCTGCAACTTGGCCAGTTCTGCCTTGAGTGCCGCCATCTCATCCTGTGACACTTTGCGGGAGGTGATGATTGCGTCCTGCAAAGCCAGAATCCGGGTACGAGCACCTTCGAGATTACGCTCGCTGGCTGTTCGGCCTTCTCTCGCCTCCAACAGGCTGTCGCGGCCATTACGAAGACGAGCTTGCAGATTTCCGATCCGTGATTCGGCAACGTCAAGCTGTTGACGAAGCCCGGCGGCTTCGTCGCCACCCCCGGCCGGGGCGGGGGATGCATCGGCACGTTCATTTGCCGCAATCAACCGTTGCTGAAGACCTTCGATGCGGGCTTCACCGCTCCGAACGCCGGTGTTGGCTTTTTCAAGTTCTGCTTCGAGCGAAGCGATTCGTTCGTCGGAATCGCCGCCTGTTGTTGCCCCTTCTGCCAGCTTCATCGCCTCGACGAGACGTTGTTGCAGACCTTCGATCCGCGCACTGCTGCGCTTCAATTCGGTAGTGGCTTTTTCGAGGGCCGCTTCATCTTCGGTTTTAGTCGCCTTTGAACTGGCGATGACTTCCTTGAGGGTCGATTGCAGCGCATTCGTGCGGAACTCTGCACCCCGCGCACGCGATTCGGCCTTGTCGAGCGCGGCTTGCAACGCTTCCGTATCGCCGCCGCCACCCTCCGCCGCAGAAGCGTCATTCGCCTCCATCAGCCTTTGTTGCAGACCTTCGATGCGCGCACTGCTGCGTTTTAACTCGGTAGCGGCTTTTTCAAGCGCCGCTTCATCTTCGGTTTTGGTTGCCTTTGAACTGGCGATGATTTCCTTGAGAGTCGATTGCAGCGCATTCGTGCGGAACTCTGCACCACGAGCGCGGGATTCGGCTTTGTCGAGTGCGGCTTGCAGTTCCGCTGTATCGCCGTCATCCCCTGCCGTAGCAGAAGTTGAGGCGACAGCCACAGCCGCCGCCGTTGCAGCCGCTGCACTCGCCGCCAGTTTTTGTTGCAGACTTTTGATCTGCGCTTCGCTGGATTGCTTTTCTGCCTGGGCTTTTTTCAACTCGGCTTCAAGCCCGGCCACACTGCTTTTAGTCGTGTCCAGCTCCGCGCGAAGGGCATCCATATCTGCTGTGTTTCCGCCGCCAGTAGACGCTGTGGAAGAAGCAACAGCACTACTTGCGCCGCCATCACTGCCCGGCGCACGCGCCGCGTCAGCAATGCAATCGCCAAACAGACGCCAGCTTACCGTTTCCTCTTTCTCACTGCGTGTCAGGCATCGTTCGCGCACGAGGCTGGGAATGAATTGCCATTGCTCCGAAATATGCGACCGGGCCTGACCTTCGAGAAAGCCACAATGCTGCGGTGTTGAATCTTCGATACAGATCGTCTGCGGGTTCCAGTCAGGTAATTCCTGCGCATTTGCCCCGGTACCGACCGCGAGCGCGGCTACGGCGCAAGCCGTCAGAATTCTTAATTTCATAACGCTTTCCCTCTGCCTCCGGGGGGGAGATGTGATCCCGGAACCCCAATGGATGCGACGATCTCGCAACTTCTCGTCCAGAGTACGGGAACCGAACGGATAGCGTCAATATGCTGCATCCTTCAGAACGTAGAAAGCGCATCAGCGGATGCCTTTTCGTATCAGTGCTGATTTGTACTCATACGGGCCGACGACCGCGCAATCAGGGGCGGCCTTGCCCTGTGGTTATCTCAATGACCCTGCCGATGACTTCCGGCACCTGCATGATTCCAAAGACATTGTGATAATGGAGTCACGTCAGGCACCGCATATGCCAGAAGCAGAATATCCGCATACAAATTATTATTCATCAATCAGAACAATGGCTGATTCTTTTTGATGTGATTGTAGTGCTCTTGCCATCCGCAAAAAATTCACGGACACCGGGAGCCTTCGGATGGCCATATAGACGCTGGTTTCAGTCGAAAAGACCTGGAGGCTGTTCCTCCCGTTTCTTCGTCATCCGTTTCGGGCGGGATGATGTCGCTTTTGCGACGATGGCATCGAGTCGTTTGGCCCCCGCGAATTCGATATGAAGCATTTGGCCCGATTTTGTGTGCCCCGGATCATTGAGTATGCCGTCGGCCTCATCACGCACCACGGCATAGCCGCGCTCCAGAACCCGTTTGTAGGACAGGGCTTCAATGGTGCGAGTGAGGCCCGCCAATCGCTCGGCACGGGCATCAAGAAGCGTTTGCCGGGTTCTGACAAGAGCAATTCCGAGGGTGCTGGTGCGATCACGCCTTTCTGTCACTGTTCGGCGCAACCGTTGTGGCGACAGACGCCCGGACAGGCCCGCCAACCCACGCGCCGCCTCGCGCAAGCGCGTTTGCATCGTGATGGGGCGAAGGCGCGCATGGCTTCCGGCCAGCGTATGGCGATACTCGCTGATATAATCTAGCAGGGAGCGAGACAGGGTTTGACCCGCAAAATCGAGACGTTGCCGCCTGTCACCCGTCAACGCATCAGGCTTGGGCAACATCCGCCCCGCTTGCCCCGTTCGCTGGCGCAAAAGACCAAGCAATCGTTCCATCGCCCGCAAGCGGCGACCGCCCTGCTCCGACAATCGGGCCAGAAGATCGGTTCTGACAGGCACGGCCTTTTCCGCCGCCCCCGTCGGGGTCGGGGCGCGCAGGTCGGCAACATGGTCAAGCAAGGTTACATCGGTTTCGTGACCGATAGCAGAGATCAACGGTATCCGGCATTCCGCCGCCGCCCGGACGACCACTTCCTCGTTGAACCCCCACAGGTCTTCCAGTGAACCGCCACCCCGCGCGACGATCAGCACATCCGGGCGCGCAATCGGGCCACCCTGTTCCAGTGCATCAAAGCCGCGAATCGCGGCGGCGACCTCTGCGGCACATTTTTGCCCCTGAACAGCAACCGGCCAGACAAGAACATCACAGGGGAACCGCTCTGACAAACGATGCAAAATATCCCGGATCACCGCGCCCGACGGGGATGTGACAACACCGATGGTACGGGGAATAAGCGGGATAGCGCGCTTTCTTTCCGGCGCGAACAAACCCTCCGCCTCCATCGCCCGACGCCGCGCATCAAGCATTGCCATCAATGCTCCTGCACCCGCCGGAACAAGGTTATCAATGACAATCTGGTATTTCGACTGGCCGCCAAAAGTGGTCAGACGCCCCGTTGCCACGACCTCCATGCCCTCCTCCGGCGATACCGTGAGGCGCGAAGCAACTCCTTTCCAGAGAACGCCATCAATGACTGATTTATCGTCCTTCAGACTCAGGTAGATATGCCCCGAACGGGGACGGGAGACGCGGCCAATCTCGCCACGCACGCGCACGAGGCCGAAACGATCTTCAACAGTGCGTTTGATCGCATTGGAGAGGTCGGTAACGGATTGCTCCGCAAGGTTTCCCTGATCTTCTCCATCGTCGTCCCGGTCGATGACCATGTCCACTCCTTGCCGCCTGATACGCGACATCATAGAACGTGCCGGGACTAGGGGTCCATGGGGAGAAATCGGATGCGGGTACTGGTTCTGGGCGGTGGCGGACGCGAACATGCGTTGTGTTGGTCGATTGCGCAAAGTCCGAAACTTGAAAGGCTCTGGTGCGCCCCCGGTAATGCTGGAATTTCAGTCGTTGCTGACTGCGTTGGCCTCGATGTGGAAAGCGCGGAAGACGTCGTAGGATTTTGTCGGCGCGAGATGATCGATTTATTGGTTGTCGGGCCAGAGGCGCCGCTCGCAGCGGGGGTTTCTGATGCGGCGCGGGAGGCTGGAATAGCCGTGTTTGGCCCCAGTCAGGCGGCAGCAATGCTGGAAATATCAAAAGCGTTCAGCAAGGAAGTCTGCGTGGCCAGCGGCGCACCAACCGCAGCCTATGGCGTCTTTGACACGCCGGATGCGGCGAAAGAATATCTTGAACAGCACGGCGCACCCATCGTTGTGAAAGCCGATGGCCTTGCCGCTGGTAAAGGGGTGATCGTCGCCACGACCATGCAGGATGCTCAGAACGCCATCGACAGCATCTTTGACGGCCCCGGTGGTGGCCGGGTCGTGATGGAAGAGATGCTGGTCGGGGAAGAAGCGAGTTTCTTCGTCCTGACTGATGGGGACACAGTGTTGCCGCTCGCAGGGGCGCAGGACCACAAGCGCGCCCATGACGGCGATACCGGGCCGAATACGGGAGGGATGGGTGCTTATTCGCCCGCCCCGGCCTTCACAGCAGAAATTGAATGCGTCGTAATGGAACGAATCGTTAGCCCCGTTCTCGCGGAAATGCGGGCGCGTGGCATGCCCTATTCCGGCGTTCTTTATGTTGGTCTGATGCTGACAGCAGAGGGACCGAAGGTCATTGAGTTCAATGCCCGATTCGGCGACCCGGAATGCCAGTGCATCCTGCCCCGGCTCGTGACCGATCTTTTACCCGTATTGCTCGATTGCGCGAACGGTACGCTGAAAGATCAACCTCTCAACTGGAAAAGCGATTCCTGCCTGACCGTTGTGATGGCGGCACAGGGCTATCCGGGTGCCTATACGCGCGGCGATACGATTTCGGGGCTGGATGAGGCAGGGGCACATGCTGATACCCTGATCTTTCATGCCGGAACAAAAGCACAGGACGGAGTAACCCTGTCGAACGGAGGACGCGTACTCGGCATTACTGCGCTTGGGCCTGATATTACCGCTGCACGCAATCGTGCTTATGAGGCGACGGATGCAATACAATGGGAGAACGGTTTCTTCCGCTCGGACATTGGATGGAGGGCATTATAATACATTCTACTAAAATTAATCCAAACAAAGTAAATATTAAATATACAAATTAATTATTAACCAATCTTAAGAAAGTATAAAATAAATACATAATACAAAATTTGATCTAATTTGCTATTTCGCCCCAAATTTGCAATTTTCACTAGCATATATCAGTGAAAGAGGCATCTTATGATCCGCAACCTTTTCCTAAGTACGGCCCTGGTCGGAGTCTTTGGCCATGCCGTGACCGCCGCCGCACAGGGCGTATATATCAATGGCGTCTATACGCCAGTTGGGCAGTCAACGACTCTTCCGGCAAATGGCAACCTGACGATCGGTTCACAGCCAACGCTGGGGACGACCTATAATACGGGCACGCAGACGGGAGGCCAGTATCAGGTTTCACCGCAGGGGATCGTCACAACCACACCAAATGTCGGTGCAAACACCGTCACAGCGACTCCAGGTTTCAATCAGACCTACACTGTCCCCAGTAATCAGGACACGACGTATAATATCGTTGTTCCATCCGCCCCCGCACCCACCGTCACTTACGCGCAGCCAGTGAACAAAGGCGTTGTGAACCCTGCGGTGTTTGGCGGAACGGCCAGTAACTTTTATGTCGGTGCACGAGCAGGTATCGTTTTTGCGCGTGACACGGACTTCGCCATTGACGGCCAGAACGGAACTACGCCGGTGAGTATTCGTAGTGAATATGACGATCCCGGCTACACAGGCTCACTTGTCGCCGGTTATGGCGCGCGGGCAGCGGGCGGTTGGGGATACCGGGTCGAACTCGAAGGTGGCTATCAGGCAACCGAAGTGGATACCCAGCGTATTCGCGGTGTTGGCACTTTCCGGGGTGGTGACATCTCTGGCGATACAAATGTTCTCTACGGCTTCGTCAATGCCTATGGCGATATTCCCATTGCAGATAACCTGGCCCTGACAGTCGGTGGCGGTATCGGCGTCGGACGGGTCGATTTCGATGACCACGGCGTTAGTGGTGCCGGCACAGCACTCGACGACAGCGCAACAGCCTTCGGTTATCACCTCGATGCTGGTGTCAGCTATCAATTGACCGATGCTGTCGCCCTTGAAGCACTGTACCGATACCAGAGCTTCATCAATGCCGGAGTGCGCACCGAGAACGGCAATAGCGAAGACATTGATGTCGATAGCCACAATATCCTCGTGGGGGCGCGGGTCGGCTTCTGATCTGGCAAGCACCGCGATGGCCCTATTCGACCTTGGCCATATCACCCGCGAAAGCGGTATGATGGTAACGAGGGGGAGTAGGGCCGCTGGCATCATCTCTGTATGTAATCAGTAAATGCGCTATTTTTTTAGAGCACCCGCACCGTCAACCTGATCGCATTTTATTGTTGTTATGATGTGCATACAAAAAACCGCCCCCTTTTACGGAGGGCGGTTTTTTTATTGAGCAAGGAGAGATTTTCCGTATGCGAGCGTGAGCGCAAAAGGGGGTCGGAACGTTAACGCTCAGGACGCCTGCTCACGGACAACTGCAAGCTTTGGTGCGTCGTCCCGTGCTTTCTTCGCTTCGGTCGATGACGCGTCGAATTCAGGGATGAAGACCTTGAGAAGACGCACAACTTCACCTGCATCGCCTTTTCGGGCCGCGTCGGAGATATTGCTGATTTGATTCTGAACGGTCTTCAATTGCACGAAGCGCGGTTGTGCAACCATCAGGCTCGGATGATCCGTCGCCAACAGATTCTCTGTCTCATGCATCAGCTCTTCGTAGAGCTTTTCACCTGGGCGCAATCCGGTATAGACGATTTTCACGTCCACGTCAGGCCGTAGACCGGACAACCGGATAACCTGCCGCGCCAAATCAGTGATCTTCACGGGCTTGCCCATATCAAGAACGAAGATGCCCTGATCGGTCTGCACCCCATCCATACCCGCCAACATCGCTTCCAAAATCAGGCGAGACGCTTCGGGGATCGTCATAAAGAAGCGTTCGACATCAGGATGCGTCACCGTCAAGGGGCCGCCCTGGGCAAGTTGACGCTGGAAAAGTGGTACAACAGACCCGTTCGATCCAAGGACATTGCCGAATCGCACAGTAACGAAGCGGGTATCACCACCCCGATCGCGCATGTCGGCATCCATCGCCTGACAATATGCTTCCGCAAGCCGCTTGGTTGCCCCCATCACATTTGCTGGATTTACGGCCTTGTCAGTCGAAACCATAACCATCGCGCGTACTTTGGCGGCCACCGCTGCATCAGCAACATTCTGCGAGCCGATTACATTGGTCATCAACCCTTCGCATGGTTGTGCTTCAACAATCGGCACATGCTTGAGCGCAGCAGCATGGAAAACAAATTCAGGACGGCGCAACTTCATCAGACGATAAACTGCGTCGCGGTCGCGCACATCCAGAATCGTGGAAACCCGTTCGACCTGTGGAAAATCGAACCCCATCTCCCGATCAATCTCGTAGAGAGCGTGTTCGGAACTGTCGGCCAAAATCATTTCGCCGGGCGAAAGTGTAGCGATTTGACGGACCAGCTCTGATCCAATTGATCCGCCTGCCCCTGTTACAAGAATACGCGCTCCTGAAAGCAGATTCTCGCAGGCATGGGCATCGAAAGATTTGGCAGGTCGCGGCAGAAGATCCTCAAGCTTGATAGGGCGAAGCTGTGTCGCACCGCCCGTGTCGAGCTGATCCGCGCGCGGCAACCACGCAATTTCCGCATCCACCATATCGATCAGTGACAGGATTTCCGCAACCGCACGACCTTTCATCTCATCGCGCGTCAAAACAAGCATATCGGGTGCGCGGCGTTCTTCGTGCAAAACCTGCACGATTTGCTCGATTTGTCCGATCGCCCCAAGAACAGGCACACCGCGCAGGTTCGCCGCCACATCCTGTTGACCGATACTGATGATGCCTTCGATCTCGAAATCAGCACATCGATTACGCTGTGCGCGAAGGAAAGTTTCGAGATTCTCCCCGTAACCGATCATAAGAACCCGCTTGGGTTGCACCTCGTGATGCACCTGACCCAAAGGATTCCTGAAAGTCGAATTGGCTGCAAACAATCCATAGTTGCGCGACAATCGCATAGTGCAGCGAATGGCAATCGCTGTCAGCGCAACACCGCACCCCATGATAAGCCACCCGGCAACCGGAAGGGAATCCGACCAAATGAAGATGGCCACAAGGGTGGCCGCAATCGCCGCTCCCACACAATACAGAGCGTCATGTGCCGAAACAAAACGCCAAGCAGAGTGATAGCATTTGAAATAATAAAGAAACCCACTGTGGACCGCCCCGATAACAACTGCCATCGACAGGATTTCAATCGGGTCCTTTGGCCGCCCACTCATGGACTGAATCAGAAGCGCCGAAATGACGACACTCATAAAAATCGCTACTATGTCGAAAGACGCTCGTTTCAGAGGGTTGTTTGCACCGTTTTCATCAATCAGAACCATTTTACCCAACCAATCGTTACAAGACCAACCAGACATTCGTAAGAGTGTCTGTCTTAACGCATTACCCAACCAACGCAACCTAAAGTCAGGCAACATCAAAATTTCAAAGCGCCACTAAACTCCCGGAGTCATAAGGAAAACAATGGCAGTACTGTGTCCAAATAACATTCAGGTCGCCGCTGATTCTATCGATTCACATATATCATTAACGACTTCATGAACCAAGTTGGGACACTCTCCCTCTCCCATAACACGGATAACGGGTTCTGTACCAGATTTCCTTATAACCAATCGCCCGGAGCCATTTAGTCGCTCCTCACCCTTAGCGATGGCTGCCTGGACCGACTCAACCTCAAGGGGTTTCGAGTCACGTTTGAAGCGAACATTCTCCAGCACCTGTGGCATAGGTTCGAAGAAATTGCATACATCGCTGGCTGATTTGCCTGAACGCATAATTTCCGCGATCACCTGTAACGCGGTAATCGCCCCATCACCCGTTGTAACAAAATCGCTGAGTACGACGTGGCCGGATTGTTCGCCACCAACATTAAATCCATCAGCGCGCATCCGCTCGACAACATAACGATCACCGACCTTGGTGCGCTCAAGCGTTAAATCCTTGCTTTCAAGATACCGTTCCAGCCCAAGATTGGACATGACGGTCGAGACAAGGCCACCGCCCCGCAAGCGCCCGTCCCGCGCCCAGGCGGTGGTGATAAGTGCCATGATCTGATCGCCATCAACGAGCTTGCCTTTCTCGTCGATAATATGAACACGATCAGCGTCTCCATCGAGACAAATACCAAGATCAGCGCGAGTCTCGACCACTTTTGCCTGCGCCGCCGAAGGGCTGGTGGAGCCACATTCGTGATTAATGTTAAGGCCGTTTGGGGAAATCCCGATTGGGATGATTTCGGCGCCCAGTTCCCACAACATATCCGGCGCGGTGCGGTAGGCAGCGCCATTCGCACAATCCACCACAATCCGCAGTCCGTCGAAATTCATTCGGCGCGGCAATGTTGATTTTGCGAATTCGATGTACCGCGCACGACCGTCATCCAAACGTTTGACAGATCCCAGGGTTTCGGGTGGAGACAGAAATTCCTCGGTGCCATTGTGGACATAGGCTTCGATAATCCGCTCGACATCATCAGACAGCTTGAACCCGTCAGGCCCAAACAATTTGATGCCGTTGTCATGGTGCAGGTTATGCGATGCAGAGATCATCACGCCCAGATCAGCGCGCAATGACCGTACCAACATCCCGACCGCAGGCGTCGGAACCGGCCCCAATGTCGTGACATCTAGACCCATCGAAGCAAAACCGGCGGTCAACGCTGTTTCCAGCATATAGGATGAACGCCGCGTATCCTTTCCGATAACAACGCGATGCCGGTGCGCGCCGCGTGTGAAATGCCGCCCCGCAGCCATTCCCACCTTCATGGCGATCTCAGCAGTAATCGGATAAGCGTTCGCACGCCCCCTGATCCCATCCGTTCCGAAAAGTTTGCGCGATGCCGTCATTCGTTAGGTCTTCCCTCTCGCATCCATCGTCTTGCATGCAGGTCCGCAAAACAATGAACCGGATTTCATTGAAGCGTCGTGCTGTGCATCACACTACTACCTGTCAACACCCTTGCCGACGCAAATCAAGGGTTGTCGCTTGTTCTACGGTTTCGAAAAACTGCAATGAATCTCCATCAGGGTGAAACCATTGCGTACTGCACACAATGCGATCTCCCTCGACCCAGTAGCGGTTCGTAAAGCCCGAATCACCGAAGAATCTGCTACATTTTTCGTTAATGACACCTTTACTACCCTCTCCTTCATCGAAAGAAAGTGCACAGCGATAGCTGTCGCGGGTTATGCGCCCCTTGCGAAAATATTCTGCCACCCGCTGCGTGACGACCCGCTCACGGGCCGACCCGATGAAATCGTTGAAGTAGGGACTTTCGACAGGCAGGTACATGCCATCAAGATTGATCCCAAGACCAATCACACGGGTAAGAAACCCATTGTTCATCGCGATTTCAACGCCATCCGGCGCAACATAATACAGGCTTTGCCCTCGCGGCCCAACGCCTGGAATCCCGACCCGGATAGCGTTGTATCCAACGAGCAAAGGCGGCCCGATCGAAGGCTCCGGCTCCGGCAGGGGGGCAGGTTTCTTGCCAAGCCCGAAATAGTCCAGCCCCAGATCAAGGGCCGGGTTGGAATTGAACTTGCCATTAGAGCAAGCTGCCAGTCCCGCAATGACGACAACACCGGCGAAAGCCATGGCAGCCCTGCGCCATGCGCCTTGTCTTGTTAACGGCATTTTTGTCCTCCGGTCATGCAGGCCACACATCCGGGTGATGCGTGATCTTGTATGATACAACCTTGGTCGCCTGTCACATTCAGTGGGCGAAAGTTGCCCATTGCGAAGCAATTTCACCCCGTCCAGTCGGCTGGGTCAGGCCGAAAAGACGCGAAGGTACGTTCAAACGCTGTCCACCATCACGTTGAACCGGGCGTAGATTGACGTTACCGGCAGATTGCGTATCGCGTGGCAATCCCCAATCGAAGGGAATACGCAGCGTCAGTCCCTTATCGAAACTGCCTTCACCGAATTCATCGAATGGTACATCCGTAATCGTTGCAAATGCCCCGACTTCCCATCCATTCGGGAAGCGCCGTTTGACTTCGAGCGTGCCACCCCAGTCTCCGGCGAGATACCGTCCGGCATGAAGCGCGACATTCCAGTTGTTATAGGGCGTGTCCCAATAAACGCTGGCATGGCCTGTAAACACGTCATAATCCTGAAATGAGAACAGCGTATCGAAATCACGTTGTCTCACGTAATGGGCTTCAAGACCCCAGGCGAGTCGGGAGTTCGGTGGTCGCCACAGCAACTCCCCGCCAACACCACCAAACATACGCTCAAGCAGACCAACATTGACTTTAGCATACAGATTGGGCTGGGGGCTGAAGAGATATTCGCCTGTCAGGCGGTATACACCAATATCCGTCTCGGCATTATATCTGGCAAACTCGGTTCTTACGCGCGGCAGTACAGAGTCGGATTCGCGATCATTGTCATCGAAATTGCCAATGAGATCAGTGGCGATTGACGTACTGAACACGAGTCCCCGAAGAACCTCGACACTGGCATTGAATTCCAGATCCAGCTGCGCGCGTAGCGGATCATCCGGGTCGAAAGTGTTGAGACGGAGATCAGGCCCGATGTCGTAGTTAAAATCAGGATATTCGTTGAAGACCATCTCGTCGCCACCTACGGGGCGACTACCCGGCGTGATATAAGCGAACGACAATGATGGAGGAGCGACAGAGTATCCAACTTCGGAAGCGGAGGCTTCGAGCTGGTTTCGATCAAAGTAAAACTCGGCTGATTCGATTCCACGCTGGTCGATGGCAACCTGAAAAATATTGATCTCGGCAGGAGCATACCGGGAAAGGATACGCACTGCACGCCCGACGCCTTTGGCATGGGAGCGATACCGATCATTACCGATAACGATGCGGATCGCATCCGGGCCAGTTTGAATTCGGTGTAAGGTGAGACCCTCGCCCCGAAGGGAATTTTCCAGCGTTGCAGGCAATTCAGCCCGCGATACCGGCGTGGAAAGCAAAGGTTGGATAGGGGCGACTAACCCGTCCTTACCTCCATCCGCATCATCCAGTTGCGTGCGCGAATAGAAGGAAGGGGGCGAATCGCCAGGTGGAGTGTCTCGCGACCATTCACCTGTGACCGTCGAAAACGAAGCCGATAGAGTAACCTCATCCTGCGCCAGATATGATGCGCCAAGCTGGACACCGGGGGATACATTATAGACAAGGCCGAAATTGAACGGATTGTCATCGAGGCCATCGACGCTGCCATTCCTGTCGCTGTCATATTCGGCAATGACGCGAAGCCCGTCGATGGGAGTATCGTAGATCACCCCGCCGAAAAGCCCAACATCCCTGCCCTGAAAGAGATCAATATTGACCTCACCGCCCTGCCCTGAAAAATTGTCCCGTGTGCGAAACCGATCACTGAGACTGGCAATCGGATTCCGGGCGACAGCGCGGTCAGCAAGGCGCCCCCACCCTACCCCCAAAGACAGGTCGAGCGGGCCGAACCGTTTATTGGCAACAATATATTCGCCGGAGAAAAGACCTGTTCCCAGAAAATCCTGCAAGCCTATCGCGACTTCCGGCAGGTATAACCGTTCTTCCCAAAGCCTGATCTTGATGTCGAACTGGCGGTCAAATGTGTCCTGTGTTGGCGAAATATCAAAGCCGGAATAGCTGAAGGTCGTTTCAAGCCATGGGGCAGCCTGAAAGGTCAATGAATACCGCTGTTGAGCCTGGTTCCAGGCAACCCCGGCGGTCAGTGAGGAATCCTGCGCCATGCGAGCACTGCGCGTCTTTAATAGCCCAACTCCGCCATATTGGCTAAAAACCGGCGTGCTCTCGTGGGTCGATGTCCCTTGCGCCATAACGGCCCCAGGCACAGCGAGTCCCATAATGAGAACAGAGAGCGAATACAGGGCATTACGATTTGAACTCATCACAGAATATGAACCGCCGTTTCCTCGTCGCGTCAAGCCGAATAGCCGCTTTTGAGGCGGCTTGTGGTTATCAACCGGTTAAAGCATTTTCCGGGCCAGAATGTGTCCCGTGACACTGTACCAATTAACTACCCACTAAAAAGCCGATACCGGATCGCATAGGGCGGAGCAATGAAAATGCAATGTGTAAACCTGAATCCGACCAATGACCGGAGGGGAAAGACATGACTGCCACAGTGGCAAAACCGGTGCTTGATGCGCTCGACCGGCGTATCCTGCACGAGTTACAGATAGATGCCACCGTGCCGATGGA
>CALFFK010000065.1 GCA_937957975.1 uncultured Neomegalonema sp. | reverse complement strand
CATGGATCGACCCGATTATTGCCGCATGGCAATCCGCACCGGCGCCAAAACTCTATGATGCCGGATCGTCGGGACCGGAGGATGCGCTGATGCTGCTCCACCGGGATGGGCGGCGTTGGCGGGAGATCGAGACGTGAAGGTCGAGACCCATGCTGCCGATGACCTTGGTCCCGCACTTGCCCATCGGGTCGCCGAAGATTTGCGCGTGGCTCTTTCAGAGCGGGGCTGTGCAAGCATCGCTGTACCGGGGGGTACGACGCCTGCACCTTTTCTCTCGGCGCTTGCCACCGAGGCAATCGACTGGAGCAAGGTGTCTGTCACGTTGACGGATGAACGGCAGGTTCCTGTTGGCCACCCCCGCTCCAATCAATCCCTTGTGTCGCGGTATCTTTTGCAAGGTGGGGCCAGCGAAGCGTTTTTTGTGTCGCTGCTTGGCGACGGTTCCGAAGCGGCAGTGGCCGCGCTCCTGCCGCTCGACATCTGTGTTCTGGGTATGGGAGCCGACATGCACACGGCCTCATTATTCCCCGGCACGCCGGGATTGGCAGAATTGCTTGACCCGAATGGGGCGCATTGCATTGCAAGCGTTTCACCGCCGGGCGCAGAGGAACCCCGCATTACCCTGACTGCCCATGCGCTGGGGTCGGCAAGGCATACGTATCTGCTCATCAAAGGCGCCGATAAACATGCGGCATTGGAGCGGGCTCTGGTAGAAGATGACAGAACCGCAGCCCCCATCCGCGCCATTCTCGACGCCGCGAAAGCGCCTGTCGTTTTCTATGCGACGTGACGCCCGCAAAAACGGAGAACGTATGATCGACACCCTCACCCCTCACGCCGCACGCCTCAAGGCGACGAGTTTGCGCGCCTTGTTTGCGGATGATCCCGCCCGATTTGAGGCGTTTTCTGCGCGGCTCGATGATTTGCTGATTGATTTCTCGAAAGAGAAAATCGACGCGGATGCGCTTGCTGCCTTGCTGGATCTGGCGCGTCATTCCGGCGTTGAGGCCGCTCGTGATGCGATGGTATCGGGCGCGCACTGGAACCTTACCGAGGATCGCGCCGTACTGCACATGGCCTTGCGTGGTGGAGCAAAAGCCCCCCAAGGCGATGATGTGAAAGGTACGCTCGACCGCTTTCTCGCCTTTGCAGAAGATGTGCGCAGCGGGCGCTATGCGGCGGCGGCGGGGCCATTTACTGATGTCGTCAATACCGGTATCGGTGGCTCTGACCTTGGCCCGGTCATGGCCACCCGCGCGCTGGAGCCGGATCGTGATGGCCCGCGCCTGCACTTCGTCTCGAACGTGGATTCCGGGCATCTGACTGATACAGTCAAGGCGCTCGACCCCGCCCGTACTCTCGTGATCGTGGCATCGAAGACTTTCACGACGCAGGAAACCATGATGAATGCCCACACGGCCCGCGAATGGCTGCGTGATGCGGTGGGCGAGGAGGCAGGTCGTCACATGGCCGCCGTTTCCACCAACATTGCCGGAGCCGACGCGTTTGGCATTGATGCCTCGCGCGTCTTCGGGTTTTGGGACTGGGTAGGTGGACGCTATTCCATTTGGTCGGCCATCGGCCTGCCTGTCGCCATTGGTATTGGCTCAAGCGATTTTCGCGCTTTTCTCGACGGGGCGGCGTCGATGGACAAGCATTTCAGGGAAACCCCGCTGGAGCAAAACCTGCCCGTCCTGCTTGCGCTGATTGGTATCTGGCGGCGTAATGCGATGGGTTGGCCCACGGTTGCTTTGATCCCTTACGATCAGCGACTTGAACGGTTTCCGGCCTATGTCCAGCAGCTTGATATGGAAAGCAATGGCAAGCGTACCGTGCGTAATGGGACCCCCGTTGACAGCGCCACCGCCCCCGTCATCTGGGGTGAGCCGGGTACGAATGCCCAACATTCGTTCTTCCAGCTACTCCATCAGGGAACCGACACGATCCCCGTTGATTTTATCGCCGCCGCTATGTCACGCGATGGAGTCAACGATCACCATACGGCGCTTCTGGCCAATTGTCTGGCGCAAGGGCAGGCTTTTGCATTCGGACGTACGGAGGAGGAAGTGCGTGCGCGGATGGCTGGGGCTGATGCCGCAGAGATTGACCGGCTTGCCCCGCACCGTACCTTCCCCGGTGATCGGCCCTCCACGACCATCCTTCACCGGCAACTTGATCCTTTTACGCTGGGTCGCCTGATCGCCCTCTTTGAGCACAAGGTCTTCGTGCAGGGGGTGATCTGGGATATTGACAGCTTTGACCAATGGGGCGTGGAGCTTGGAAAAGTGCTGGCCATTGATCTTTTATCGGTGCTGAAAGGAGAGCAGGGGGCAGAGCTTGATGACTCCACCGTCGGATTGATTTCGGCTTTGAGGGAGCTTTCCGTATGAGTGCGATGACTATTGAAGAGGTTTGCCGCCTCGCCCCAGTCGTGCCGGTTCTGGTGATTGATGATCTCGACAAGGCTGTACCGTTGGCCGAGGCTCTCGTGGCGGGGGGCTTGCGGGCGTTGGAGATTACCCTGCGCACCCCTGTCGCCCTTGATGCGATCCGCATGATCGTGGATGCGGTGCCAGAAGCTGTTGTAGGTGTTGGTACCTTGATGAACGCCGGGGACGTAGTGGCATCTGCCAGAGCCGGAGCGCGCTTTGGCGTTTCGCCGGGTCTGAGCGCGCGGGTATTGGATGCCGCCAACGATGCCAAAATGCCGATGCTGCCCGGTGTTGCCACCCCGTCCGAGGCGATGGCGGCGGCAGAGCGTGGGCTTTCGGTTCTGAAATTCTTCCCGGCGGAGGCCAATGGCGGCGTGTCAACCCTCAAGGCATGGGCCAGCCCCCTCGCAGGATTGAAATTCTGTCCTACCGGGGGCATCAATGTGACGACTGCGCCAGCCTATCTTGGCCTTCCCAACGTGATCTGTGTAGGGGGATCATGGATCGCACCTAAACAGGCGGTCGAAGCCTGCGACTGGAAGACTGTTACACGCCTTGCCAGCGAAGCCTGTGCGCTCAACGTATAGGAATTACGTGCCAATGGCCATACAGGTGCGGACTTCCTCAACCCACAGGATTTTCGCAAGCTGCTCCGTTACGGCATCGCTGGATTCGTCTTCTGCGGCCCCTTTGGCCAAGACAACCACCTCAAATGTATCGGCATCGGGAACCCGATCTGCTGCGTACATCGCGAGGAACATGCCGTTCTGGTTGCCGCGCAGGAAATCGGCGTGCTGTTGCTGGGCATAGACCATCGCATTCTCGCTGATCGGTTTGCCCTTCTCGCCTGAGAGAATGCCGAAGGCTTCGACCACGACGCGGCCCTTGTCGGCGATGCTCAGGCCATCCCCGTCGAATACGGCCATCCAACCGTTGATCTGGCCCATCATGTACCCAAGGACGTAAGGCTCCTTCCAGAAGCCTGCGGGCAGGCCATGGGTGTTGCTCACATATCCGATCATGGGCGTTACAGCCTTGGCGATCTGGCCCGCGAGTTCCTTGTTCTGCTTCGAGCCGAAGATCATGCTGCTGCTCCCTGCCTGGCGGATGCAAGGTCATGGGCGATTCCGGCCAGTGCTGGTCCACCTGTCTTGATCCAGCTTTGCTCATTCTGTCGGGAGGCTTCCAGATTGCGCAGCGATGCCTGCATGAAAACCATCTCCGAAAAATAGGGGCTGGCTTCCTTTTGAAGCCGCGTTTCGATCTTCTCCCAATCTTCAGCATCGCGCAGAAGATCGGCGCGCGAAATGGCGAGGACTGATTTTCGTCGTGCGCCGGATGGAAATGTCTCGAGGGTTGCCTTCTCGGATAAACGCCATGCCTGTGAGGCAATCGTCACCCAGACGATCAGGTCCGCACCGAGCATCATGGCAAAATCATCCGAAGCGATGTTTTCGCCGGGCTGGTGGGGTATCTCGACGATTTCGGTTCGGGCCATGCCCGGGACGGGGATATGGAACTCGCAAACAGCGAGATCGTCGATTTCGCGCAAATCCTTGATGGTATTCACTTCGGTCGCATGCCCGGCTGAATCCTGGCCGACGATCAGCGGTTGGGCGCTGTGGTTGACCTTGATGAGCGGGCGACCCCGCAGGCCGGGGTTGCAGGGTATGATGATTTTGCCAAGCAACGCATTGATGACGCTTGATTTCCCGGACTCGAATTCCCCCGCAATGGCGATGCGCCGGGTTCCGGGCAAGCGGTCGCGGCGTGCATCCACTTCATCCACGATATCCTGTAATGAGAGCATGTCGTTCATGTTCGCCCTTCCGTTCAGGCCGCTACGGCGTCAGCATCAGGTCCGGCAAGCGCACTTTCGCGCGTGGCGATTACCCGAAGCCGGTCGTCAATGATTTCGATATCGTTGCGCAGACGGTTGAGAATCGCTTCCCGCGCTTCGGGCGTGTCGTCCTTTGCCAGCATTTTGTAATCTTCGCGCAAGCGTTTGATCCTGTCGTTCAGGGACTGCTCTACAATATGCGCAATGGTATCCAGACGGCCCTTTCCTGCGAGGACGCGCTCGGACATCGTGGCCATGAATGCCTCGACCATTTTGCTCGTGGCCGGGAAAACCTCGGCTGCCGTTACCCGACGCAGACCGTCCATCGTCTTTTCAAGATCGACGTCTTTCTCGCGCCAGAACTTCCAGCTTTTCTGTGCAATCAGGTCGATGCGTAGACTCTTGCTCGATGTGGCGAAGGTCACGGCGACCGAATTGCCCGGCAATGCATTCATCGAAACCTGGGTTTCGACCCCACGCATTGATCGATTGGCTGCTTTCGATGCATTATTGAGCGCGACCTGCATGGTGTCATCAAGTGCCCTGCGTGCTGTTTCATACCGGCGATGGAATGCGCTTTCCAATGCGATGCGCAGGGGCAGGAGGTCGATCTGTGTCTCTTCTACATTGCCGGAACCATCCCACATTGCGATGACAGTCTTCTTCTGTGCGCGAATGAAATTGGCGATGTGTTGGTCCATTTCGCGCTGGAGCGCGACCCAGTGGTCATTCATCGCCCTGTCGAGTTCTGTATTGACGATCTCGTTGGTCGTATTGATGACCGTATGGGTCTGCGCGAGCAGGGCCAGTTCATCCTCGATGGTTTCCTTGCATTCAGCGATGCGCCCTGAAGCATACATCTCGATGCGGTCCTGAAGATCGTTGCGTTGGCGTTGTGAAAGCGTCTTCATCGCCCCGATCTGCACCTGCGCTTCGGCGACGATACTGTCAATGAACCGGGCGCCGGAGCCACTGTCGATCGCTGCTGACAATGCTTTTTTGGCCATGGGCAGACCAGACGCAGCATAGAGGCGTGCACGCGGACTTTTGAATGCATCGAGATTGTGGGCTTCGTTGAGTTCCTCGACCCGTTCCTCGGTCATAAATTCGCGAATGTCGGCATCGCTGAGGCTCTCATCCATGGCCGTTTCGGCCCAATGGGCGGAGCCGTAAAGGATCGTGAAAGATGCATCGGGTACTGCCGCTTTCAGGCGTTCGGATACGTCGGCGACGATGCGTTCGATCCGGGCGGCGCGATCCTCCAGTTCATCAATGCGGTTGATATAGATGATGACATCCTTGTCACCCTGCATTGATAACATGCGGATCAATGCAACATCCACTTCCGTCAATGCCTGATGCGCCGACAGCATAACGAGGAAGATGTCGGAGCGATCAAGAGCCTGACAGGTGAATTCATCGCGCACGAGGAAGGGGTCATTGACGCCGGGGGTATCCGTGATGACGGTCGGAACGCGATATTCCGGGATGTCGAGATAGATATTCGCGGCCCTGGTGATCGAGGAATAGCGCCCCAACGTCCCTTTCTGGATTTCCTGATCCGTTCCGGCCCCTGCGCAGACATAGCTTTCGAGCAGCCCGTCCGACAACAGATCGTATTTGTGATGCTTGCCGAGCAGTTTGACGTAGGATGGTCCAAGCCGCTTTTCGGCATAAGCGCGCATTTCTTCGGTCTGGCTGCGCAGGAGTTCGGGGTCGAAGCCGGGAAGGTAGGTCTTCGCCGCCTTTCGGACCCTGCGGTCGCCATTGATAATCCGATCCCAGGATGCCTCGTCGAAGAAGTCGAAACGTGCGCCCGATTTCGGGTCGCCGGGGATATTGATCCGCATGTTTGTGACGACGGTGGTCCACGGATTCACATCCGCAGGCAGAAAATTAAGTTCGCCTATCAAGGCATTCAGGGTAGAGGATTTACCTGCCTTGACCTGACCAATGGCGGCAATCCGCGCCGTCCAGCCGTTAAGTCGTTCGAGCTGTCCACTGAAGGCAGCCTTGAATTCGCCGCTCGCTGCATCGTGCAGCGCGGTGAGTGTCTCGCTTAATTCAGTGATACGTTGGTTCTGATCGAAGCCGATTGCCATTGATTCATACCCCCCCGGACTGGTCGTGCAATGTGAGTAGGTCGGCTTCGAGGCGTGCAAACTCGCCCGGCGCATTGCAGGCGACGATGCAGAACTCGCCACCCATTGCCACAAGCGCGAGGGCTATCGGCGCATCGCCACCAGTCATAACGAACTGTATGTCGGTCGTATCGCTTGTCGCCGTTGACCATTCGGACAACCGTGCCGTCATCCAATCGAATTTCACCGCGCTGCCTTCGGGAACGTCAATTCCTGCTTCTTTGCCAGACCATGCGCGGGGATGACCCGACCATGCCTCCCGGAAATCCCGAACGGGATTCGTCGTGGCATCGCCGCGCATCGCTTCGATGTCTTCAAGCAATCGTGCCGCAGGATACCCTGCAAGGGCGATAGCTGGCGCTTGCCCGTTGAGAAGATGTGTCCTTACCTGAATGGCCCCGCGCCCTGAAACGGCGAGGATGGCTCTGGCAAGGGGGTGCGCGAACTCTTCAGGTTGTGCGTTGCATCCGGCATCGGTCAGTGCAATGCGACCCTGCCACAACTCTGCTGGCTCTACTGCTTCCACGCCGATGATGCGACGGTTACGCACCGTTACGTCCACCCGTGACCCATCATCGGCGGCCAGTGTCAGGATGCGCGGCAGGATCGTGGCGGATATGGCGTCCGTGAAAGTTTTTGGTGCATCCTTCGGGATGGGAGCGGGATGGGGTATTTTACCATCCACCCGGTCGCGAAGGGCGTGGAATGTAGTTGTAAGCGCGGCGGATTCAGGCATGGTCAAGCCCCTTCCGTGGCAGAGAGAACGTCGAAGATTGCACCCGCCGCCGGGTCAAGGACGGCGCGGTCAGGGGCTGTGGTGCATCGACAGACGACGATTTCTTCGCCCACCGCCGGGCGCAGCGTAACGGTGTGGATGTTGGCATCAATCCGGGTGATCGAGACGGGTTGGTCCGGTGTGGCCATGGCTTCGACCCACGGCGCAGACAGGCCCGCCCGTGCGCCATCAGCAATGCGTTCCAGAGTATCGTGGGACAGGGTCGAGGCCATATCGGTACACAACACCAGGCCGGTTTCCGCATCCGCCACCATAACAAGATCGCAATCCGTCAGGCTCTCGCGCAGGGCTGCCACGGCTGCCTGGGTCTTTTGTCTGCTGTCAGTTGCCATGATCTAGTTTTTCTTCCCGATATTCGTGATGTCCCGCAGTATGGAAATTTCCTGATCCATGGCGGCAAGAAAGGACGAAAACACGTTATCCAGTGCGTTTTCGTCTTCGGGGGGCAGGTTTTCGGTCAGTCGGTACCAAAGCGCAGTGGCCGGGCCGATATCAGGGTCTTCCGTCGTCGTTCCGGGGTTTCCTGCTGCGAGTTCTGCCATTGCAAATTCGGCATCGGCCTGAAGTTCAGGTTCAATCCCGGGGGACGATACTGTTCGGGATGTGGATGCCGTTGCACTGGCGGCCCCCATCTCGCGCAGGATATGCGCGGTATCGAGCGGCCCCGGCGTTTCGGTCTTGTTGAGCGCGCGACAAATTTTGACAATCTCGCGAAAGGCTGGCTGGACGGTGGTGAGGTTGAGCAGTGACACCATGTGAACCGCCCCGAACAGTGATCCCGCCTCACTTTTCACCCGGCGCAATACCTTCTCGCGATCTTCGTCTTTTGTCAGTTTGTCAGCGCGGGTGAGGACCAGCACGCTGTTCTGGCGCAGACGTTCGGGCATCTCCGACCACGCCGCTGCTTCGCTCTGTCGCCATGCCTGAGTGGCAGGCGAACACCAGACGGCGACGTCCGCCACTGCCGCAATCCGTTCCCAGGCGATGGGCGCAATGTTGGGGTCGGAATTACCGGGAGTATCAATCAGGTCGCATATTTCCAGCACCGGCGTTTTCAAAAAGATGCGGATATAGGCTGTATCCGCGACCGAAACTGAGGAAAGACCCTCCATAGTGATGGGCGTTTCCGAACCGTCGAGGCCAACCCGATAGGGGGCATCGGTACCATAGCTCATCCAGACCGCCGGCATCTGCGTCGCCGTGACCTGCGTTCGCAGTGTCTTGCCTCCGGTCACGAGATTGATGAAGGTTGATTTGCCCGCACTGAATTCGCCCAGCACGGCAACCCGTGCCCGGCGGGCGGGGGCAGATGCTTCTTCTTCCACGGCATTCGTAGCAATCATGTTTGGCATCCCTATGCAGCCATCGCATCAACAAGGTCGCGAGTGGCGCGCAACGTCTCGGTCTTCCCGGCGAGGCGGTCGGTTTGCATTGCGTCATTGCCTCCGGTTCCCTTGGCCAGAGACATGAGGTTTGCCCGCTGCGCATCGACGAAAGTGGCAAGGATCGCCTCGTTTTCGCGGCAGAGTTCCGGTCCCATTTCGTCGGACAGTTCTTCGAGGATCGAATCCGTTTCCTTGCCGATGAGGGTGGCATATCGTTCCGCTGTCGGTTCCTGACGCCGGACACCCTGCCACCACTTGCGCCACCAGGAGATGCTGAGATCAAGGGCGATGGTTTTGCCTACCCCTGTTGGCGGGGGGGCATGGGCAGGGGCCGGGGGCCGCAGAACCACCCGACCGGGTTCGATGCCGAACATCTCGGTGTAGAGTGTCTCAAAGCGACGGGCGGCACGGCCATAGATTTCCTCGGCTTCCCGCTCGATATCCCCGCAGAAGTTTTTGTAGGCGGTGCGCAGCATCATGCGCAGTCCGGCGGGATTATATTGCCATGCCTTGGTCGTGCCGTAGGCGTCGAGATGGGATTGCAAGGCATCAACCGCCCGCTCACAAAACATCGACTGCGATTTTTTCAGTCGCTCGCGGAGGGAATCGACAGCGAAATTGTTCGCATTGGCGAGGGTCGCTGCCATGTCTTCACCGATTTCGTCGATGCGCGCAGCAAGGGTTTTTTGGTCTACTGGTGGGAGGGATACATCGTTCAGGCCAAAGCGAATATCTGACGCCTCGATGGATGTGACAAGATTCGACAGGGCATCACGGGCTTCGCGCTGCATCGCCTTTCCCGGTCCTGCGACAATGCAGGCCGCAATCAGTTTATGCAGATTGGGAACTCCGCAAAGCCGCCACGCGCTTTCCTGTTGGGTTTCACGGCTCGCCAGATCCGGATTGGGAGTAACCGCTGCGTAGTTCTGCAACGCCAGGCGCGATGGCGCGGGGAGTTGGTCGATGGAATCATCAAGAGCCGCCTGTGCCCAGAGTGCGCTGCCGAACACGATTGGCACATCAGCACCGATGTCATGCTTCCTGAGCGTTTCCTTGAAATTCGCTGCAATCTCGGCAATCTGGCTTGCCGGATCATCCAGTTCGTCAATGCGATTGACGAAGATGACCAACTCGCGGGAATCAACCGCCGCAACGAGGCGCAACAATGCCATATCCATCGTCGAAAGCGCCTGATGCGCCGAAAGGACGACTACACAAAGACGGGAATCGCGGATCGAATTAAGCGTGATCTGCTCGCGCATCATAAAGGTATCATTGACCCCTGGCGTATCACGCAGACATAGCCCCGAAGGGTATCCGGGCAGGTCGAGATAGAGGTTCGCCAGTTTGGTGATGTCGGCATAACGCCCGCGCGAAGTCTCGTCTTCCTCGCCCTCATCCCATCCGCCATAGCAGACATAGCGATCAATCAGATCACGCGTCACCATGTCATAGGTATGGCTGGTTCCCAGCAGCAGTTCGAATTTCTTTCCGAGGCGAACGCGGCTCTTCTCGCGCATGGCCAGCACCTGATCGCGCACGGCATCCTGTTCGGCATCGAACCCGGCGCGCTGTGCAAGTTCGCCCAGTCGCCCGCCCGTGCTGACGAGGCGGTCCCATTCTTCTTCGTCGAAAAACCGGAACAGGGCTTGTGTTCCTTCGGGCCGGTTTCGTGAATTGAGATGCAGGCTCGTGACTACGGATGTCCATGGATTCACATCGGAGGGCAGCAGGTCTGTTTGCCCGATCATCGCGTTGACGAGTGCTGTCTTGCCCGCCTTGATCTGCCCGATCATCGTGACCGTCGGCTCGAAGGAATCGATCTTTGAAACGATTCGCTTTGCTTCTTCCGAGATCTCTGGTCCACCCAGGTCCGCGATGTTGGTCACAGCCTCGCGTAGTTCATCGAAAGATGCCCAAAGAGCGTTCAGGCCATCAAGGCCCGTGGGAGCGATTGAGGGTTTGGAAACCGAGGATTGCATCACGATGCCTTCCGAAGAGTAGTGGTATCAATTTGTTCGTCGTTGCCCGCCATGGGCAGACGGTCGAGAACATCAATGGCGATCTGACACACCAGATCGGCGGCTTCCTGCACCGCCAATGCTGTGCCTTCATAACTGAGTAGATTCACGAGGTCGTTTGCCTCGCTGACCTGTATGCCAAGCGCATCGTGGTCACGGGACAGCTTTACCCCGTCTTTCAGGGCGTCCCCTGTTTGGGAAAGAAGTGTGGTCATGGCCTCGAACAATACAGCCCGATCATCGGGTGTAGAGCGGGCGACCGCCTCGATACATGCATTGGCATTACGGGAGATCATCAGGCGTATATCATCCGGGGCAGGGTCGGTATCGATGACATCTTGTGAGGGTGGTGTGGGAACCGGTGGCAGGCTTGGGGCAGATGTGATGGTTCCGATAGGGATCGTGTCGATCTCGCTGCGCAAGGTGCGTGCAGCGGCCAATACCGGCTCGTCCACCATCGCGGCTATTACATCCATAAGGCCCAATACATCCTTCGCGAAGACGTCTTCGTCGTAGCGGATGGTAACGGTATGGGCGAACTCGCCATTGGTGATCTCGCGTTTGTCTTCAATGGCCGCTTTGCTATCCATATCATCGGCCTGTTTGCCGGTGAAAGTCATGGCGAGGATGCTGTGGGATTTCAGGTCGTCCGGGACCGTGAACCACAAGCGGCGTTCGCGTGGTTGCCAGGGTGATGCGGCATCAGAACACCAGATGATTGCGTCGCTCTTATCAACCAGGTCGAAGAGATAGCGAGAGCGGTCGTCCTGCGTATCGTAGATGGGCAGAACCGAAAGCTCGATATGAGGTGCCATCAGACCGGGCAACTGGAGAGAAACCGGCTCCTGCGCTCCCATGCCAATCAACTTGTCGAGGACGCAGCCCTTGAACACGCGATTGCGCCCCGCGATGCTGGTCGCAGTGCGCGGCTCTGCCGCTGCCCGAATCAGGAGAGCCGGGCAGGCCATTGCTGCCTCGGTGTCGGGTGTGAGCGGCGTGCCGCAGATCTGTGAGGCGAGATCATGGTGCCGCGCGTCGGCCAGCCCTGCAAGGACGATACGTATGGGTCGCTCAAGCGATTCGACCGCAGCGTCAAGGCGCTCCATGAGAGTCGGGTCGGTCATGGCAGGGTCGTCACCGACAATCGTACGGAATCCCTTGAAGCGCTTCAGCAGCTTCTTTCGTTCGGCAATGTGCTTTGTCATAAAATATCCAGTGCTTCGCGCATCGCTTGCCGACTCCACTTAAACGCATAGTGCAGGGCCAGATCAGTGGTCCCCATGGCAAAGGGGGTCGAATCAGTCTTCCCCGAAATGCTTCCACAGGCCGGGAAACACGGCATGCCTTTAGTCATCCAGGATGACGGTGGCGTTCCATGTCAGTGCAATAAGACAGAGCATCCCTTACTTTTGCTTAATGGCGGGACATGAGAGCTTTTGGTGGCGAATATTTTGCCTGATGCGTGA
>CALFFK010000064.1 GCA_937957975.1 uncultured Neomegalonema sp. | reverse complement strand
GTCGCGTCGGCGTTGGACGTGATTTCCTCGGCCAGTTCCGGCTCGTATCCCAGTTCCGGCGTCAGGCGCGTCAGCGAGCCATAGAACATACGGCCCCGGAAATAGTCCGCTGCCGATGTAAAGAGCGCAGGATCAAGCGTATCATTCGGGCCGTGCTGATCGGCGGCCATAATGAGCTTGCCGCCCCTCTTCGGGATATAGGCATGGGCGTGGGCAACATCGTCGAATAGTTTGCCGGAAGCATAAGTTGTGGCTCCAGCAGCCATCAGCCATGTCATTACATCACGCCGCGATGCACCACGTTTCATCATGTCGTTGAGATGATTATTCTCATGGTATCCAAGCGTTACAAGACGCGGATCGTTGTTTTTAAAGTTGGACATTTTCTCTCCCGTAGGTCTGGCAACGCGCAGCTTGCGCATCACCCTTCCATCATTATTTATTGATGGGCTTGTAACCGCCCTTGATGGGCAGTCTTGCCCATCGACGGGAACAGCGCAACAGGGTACATTCTGATTTTCGTTGAATTACTTCACTTTTTCCGCTGTCCCACTTCAGGAAAAGACCGGATGCCCTTGAGGGGCAGGCGCTTCCGTAGTTGGCAATAGCACTTTGAAAACAGAACCCAGGAACCCCGACAATGCCCGCTTCAATGTTATCGCAGGACGACATCGATGCCTTTCGCCAGAATGGTGCAGTGCTGATTCAGGGATTATTCGCCGATCATGTCGAGACGATTCGCAGCGGAATTGAGCGTAATATGGCCGAGCCTGGGAAGTACGCCGCCGAAAATCTGCATGATGGCGAAGCAGGGCGCTTTTTCGATGATTACTGTAACTGGACACGGATTCCCGAATTCATTGATGTGATAAACACCTCCGCCGCCGCCACAGTCGCAGCAGAACTGATGGGATCGCGCCGTGTGCAAATGTTCCACGATCATGTGCTGGTAAAGGAACCGGGGACGTCAAAGCCAACACCATGGCATCAGGATGCGCCCTATTATTTCGTGGAAGGCCGCCAGACTGTCTCGTTCTGGGCGCCTGTCGATCCCGTCACAGATGCATCCTTGCGGTGCGTCGCCGGATCGCATCGTTGGAAAAAGCCGGTATTGCCAACCAAATGGCTCTCCGAAGAAGACTTCTACCCCGACGAGGACCGCTACATTCCCGTTCCTGACCCTGATGCAGAGGGTATGGACATTCTTGAATGGCCCATGCAGCCGGGGGATGCAGTGGCGTTCAGCTTTGATACGCTGCATGGCGCACGCGGCAACGAAAGTACGAGCCGTCGCCGTGCTTTCTCGCTGCGTCTGGTCGGCGATGACGCCCGTTATGTTGCGCGCCCCGGCCCTACCTCACCGCCCTTCCCCGGCCATGGGATGAAACCGGGGGATCGGCTGCGCGAAGACTGGTTTCCGATCCTGTTGGATACCTGAGAATTACGCGCCCGAAGTTAGAAAGAAGTGGACAAAGCCTTCTGATGCATTTGGATTGCTTGCGGAGGTAAAGGTGCCGGCTGGGCTACCCCCGGCCCATGCGTGGCCAAGATCCGCGACCTCCCAATGTTCCGCGACCGTCTTTCCGTCGGGTTCGACAAGGCGTCGGCGCATCAACCCGGCCTCCACCGTTGGATCGTTGTGCAAGGTCGCTTTGGGAAAAACGGACGTCATTGCGTCGAAAAGACGGACACCATTGGAGGGAACCACTGTTGTATCCTGCCCCCCATGGACAATCATCATGCGCGCATGTCCGGCGGCTGGATCGACAAAAACCGCCGTTTCCACACCATGACCACTCATCGCCGCAAAAGCGGTGGCTGCGTCCCGCGCCGCGCCCGCCGGAAGGCCGGAATGAACGCCAACAGCGTTAAAAACATCGGAATAAACGGCTCCCAGAATTGCCGCCATCGCGCCCCCGGCTGAAAGACCGACGGCAAAGACCGCATGACCAGGGACATTGTTGGCTTGCGCAACTTGCTGCGCTATTCCAGCGAGGATTGCAGGTTCGCCTTCTCCACGCCGCTGGTTGGCAGGTTCGAACCAATTCCAACAGCCATTGGCATTATGCGTAGTCGTTTGCTCTGGATAAACAACGATCAGACCTTCCCGTTCGGCAATATCGTTCATCGCGGTCCCAAGCGAGAAATCGTCAGGATTCTGGGTGCAGCCATGCAGCATCAGAATCAATCCACGCACACCATCCGGGGTTTGCGAGGGCAGGAACAGCCGGTAATCCCGTGATCCCGCTGCTCCGCTATAGGTCTGCGTCAGCATGGAAGCCCCGCCAGCCGCAGCTTTTTGCCGTGTTTCGCTGTCTGGAGAAGAATACGCCACACCATCAATCGTAGCGCCATCGAATCCGCGAGCGATAGCATCATTGCTATTTGGGGCGACTGTACCGGAGAAAGCTTCGTGGATAGCGCGTGTGGCACCATCCAGATCGCCGCCGCGCGTCGCCTCTGTGGCACGGCGCATGGCGTCGAAGAAGGGAGATTTCATGAAGCTATCTTTCATAACGCGATCCTATCGGCCGCATTGGCACATATTGCGTCGCACAATTTCCCTGTAAAGGGGTTAAGTACATCGATTCTACACTGGCCCCGCCTGTCAAAAATTGATACCTGTAGTTTCAATATTATCTTTCTGACTTAAAATCTCCCGTTTGCCTCGTCCTTGACGGACATTCAACCGTGCTTCAAAGCTGCCGTTAACCATTAACTCAGACGCACTCTGTTCTGAGATGAACCATCCGAGGAATGCTCATGCCCGCTCTCGACGAGCCGAATGTTGAACGCTTCCCCGAAGGCGGCCTTCAGTCATGGGGGACCGGAACGTGAGCGAGCATAAAAATACGAAGCGCACTCATACTGTTATTGGCTATGGCGGCGTGAAACTGCATGTGCGCGAAGCGGGCAACCCGGATGGGCCACCGTTGCTGCTCATCCATGGCTGGTCGCAGCATCATCTGAGCTGGTCAAAACAATTCGTGGGGCAACTCGCCAAACGCTTCCGCCTCATTGCCCCGGACCTGCGCGGCCACGGAGCCTCCGATAAACCCGATGGCACACATCTCTATGACTGCGCGGCACCATGGGCCGATGATATTCAGGCGATCATCAGAACGCTCGAATTGGATAAGCCGCTGCTCGTAGGCTGGTCGATGGGGGGACGGGTGGCGATGGAATACGTCTCGATCCATAGCGAAGACAACATCGCGGGCGTGGCCATCATTGGAACGTCCGTCATGGCCCCCGGCAACCCCGAAGTGCTGGCCGAACGATCCCCGGCGATTAAAGCCGAGGGTATGTATTCCGCCGATCAGGGCGTACAGCTTACCTCCACCATAGCCTTCCTGCGGGCGTGCTTTGCCGCGCCGCTCTCCAAACAGGATCTGGCCATAATGACCGGCTTTAACATGCTGGTCCCGCCGCATATCCGCAAGGCTTCCCGACTGCGGGACAGCGGGTGTGACAAGGCCCTGCAAACCATGACCAAGCCCATCGCGATCTTTTGGGGCGAAGCCGAAAAAGTCTGCTCCCGCGCCATGTTTGACGCGACAATTGTCGCCTTGCCCAACGCCACGACTTTCACCTATCCCGGCGCAGGCCACGCACCCTTCTGGGAACGCCCCGACGCCTTCGATACCGATCTCGCCAGCTTTGCCGACAACGCATTCACGCGCGTGGCGCAAGGAACAGCCGCATGACCCAACTACCCGAAACAACCAACCGCAAGCTCGGCCTTGTCATTGATCTTGATACCTGCGTTGGCTGCCATGCCTGTGTCATTTCCTGCAAGGAATGGAACACCGGCGGCTATGGCGCGCCGCTGGCAGATACGGATGCTTATGGTGACGCCCCCAGCGGCACTTTTCTGAACCGGGTGCATACCTTTGAGGTAAAACCGGAAAATAAACCTGCGATGATCACGCATTTTCCGAAAAGCTGTCTGCATTGCGAGGATGCGCCCTGCGTCACCGTCTGCCCCACGGGCGCAAGTTTCAAACGCTCCGAAGACGGGATTGTGCTTGTGCACGAGGATCACTGCATTGGTTGTGGTCTCTGCGCATGGGCCTGCCCCTATGGTGCGCGCGAGATGGATGCGGTCGAAAAGGTGATGAAGAAATGCACCCTTTGCGTGGACCGTATCTATAACGAGAATATCCCGGAGGAAGATCGCGTTCCCTCTTGTGTGCGGACCTGCCCCGCCAAGGCGCGCCATTTTGGCGATCTTGGTGATCCTGACAGCGATGTATCGCGTCTCGTTGCGGATCGCGGCGGCTTTGACCTGATGCCGGAGCAAGGCACGAAGCCAGTCAACAAGTACCTGCCCCCCCGCCCGAAACAGCAATCGCTGGACGAGCCGATCAACCTCGCCTCCCTCGCTGAACCACAAGCTACCGGCTTTCTTGGCTGGCTTGACGGTGCGTTGGAGCGGTTGGGATGACAAAGGTTCAGGCGCTTGTTTTTTGCGTGATTTTCGGGGCAGGGAATCAGGAAGTTTCCCCCAGAATCGATTTTGAAAGGCCGGACTGATGCATCCAGCGTATTCCGTCATCTTCTTCACGGTCGCCTCTGGTGCGGGCCTTGGTCTTCTCGCCTTCATGGGGCTGGGTGCGCTCAGGGTCGGGGCGATGCCGATGCCGTTCATGCTGACGACCTTCGGTCTTGCTTTTGCGCTGACGGTCGGTGGGCTGCTTTCCTCCACATTCCATCTTGGACACCCGGAACGGGCATGGCGGGCGATGACCCAATGGCGCAGTTCCTGGCTGTCGCGTGAAGGGGTTTGTGCCGTTGTCACGCTTATCGTCGGCGCACTCTTCGCGGCACTTTGGACCTTTATGGACCTTGCCTCCGCCATTCTTGGCATCGTCACAACGATTCTGGCGCTCGTCACTGTTTGGGCAACCGGCATGATCTATGCCCAGATCAAGGCTGTGGATCTTTGGCATCGCTGGCTCACGCCGGTTTGCTATCTTCTGTTCAGCATTGCGGGCGGCATGATCCTGTTCCTGTTCCTCCACGCCGTGTTCACCAGTAAGACAGAGCCGGTATGGGAGCTTTCGAGCGTCGCCATGATCGCCCTGCTCGTGGCGTGGGTGGTCAAGATTTTCTGGTGGATGGGGGGCGACAAAGCCCCGACTTCCACCCCCGAAAGCGCCACAGGGCTTGGCCACTTAGGCAAGGTACGCCTGTTGGAGCGGCCTCATACAGGCTCGAACTACCTGCTTAAGGAGTTCGGATTCACCATTGCGCGCAAGCACGCAAAAAAGCTGCGCCTGATTGCTGTCGCGCTTGGTGCGATTTTGCCAATTCTATTGATCCTGTTGGCCATCCCTGCCCCGTTCGATGCTTTCTGGCTTGGTTTGGCGGTTTTGTCTCATCTGGCCGGAATGCTGGTCGAACGCTGGCTGTTTTTCGCTGAAGCCCGCCATGCCGTGATGACGTATTATTGACCGGGCGCTTGCCCTTTGGGCCTGAATGAAGAACGGTCAGGTTTATGGCCTACCCTCAGACGACACCCCCTTTACCCCATGATACCGGGCGCGCGGCACAGGCACTCGACTGCCTTGGTTTCTCCGAAACGGACAACCATGCATCGTTGATTGCGGGGGCCGCAGGATGCAGCCCATATCTTTGCCGCCTCATCATGCGTGACCCCGGCTTTGCCCGTGAGATCCTGTCGGCGGAACCGGCCATAACATTCAAGACAGTTCTGGAAGGCGTCTCCACAACGGTTAACCTTGAAAAACAAACTGACATCATGGCGGCCCTGCGCCGGGCAAAGGATCGTGCGGCGCTGTTGATCGCTTTGGCCGATCTCGGCGGCATCTGGACTCTCGAACAGGTTACGGAGGCTCTTTCGGCCTTTGCCGATGCCAGCATCGGGGCGGCAACGGACTGGCTTATTGCCGCTGCACGGCGAAAAGGCACGCTGGATGATGGGCCGACCGGATTCTTTGTGCTTGGCCTCGGCAAATTGGGTGCAGGAGAACTGAATTATTCTTCCGATGTCGATCTCATCCCCTTCTTCGACCATGAGGGTCGGGACGCGGCAGATTACGGAACCCGCAAACAGGTTTTCAATCGACTAACCCGTGATCTCGTACGCCTGTTATCGGAGCAAACGGCAGAAGGTTATGTCCACCGTGTCGATCTACGGTTACGCCCTGACCCAAGCTCGACCCCACCCTGCATGTCGGTCGATGCAGCCGAGCGATATTATGAGAGCTTTGGCAAGAACTGGGAACGCGGGGCATTCATCAAGGCGCGCGTTGTGGCAGGGGACCGCGAAGCCGGGGCCGCTTTTCTCGACGGTATGAAACCCTTCGTCTGGCGGCGATACCTCGATTTTGCAGCCCTCGAAGAAGTGCGCGACATGAAGCGCCTGATCCACAAACATAAGGGCCATGGCGAGATTGCAGTTGCGGGCCATGACATCAAGCTGGGCCGGGGTGGCATCCGTGAAGTTGAATTCTTCGCCCAGACACAGCAATTAATTGCCGGTGGCAGGGAGCGGAAACTCCGTTCAAACCGCACGGTCGAAGCATTGGCCGCCCTCGCAGAGCATGACTGGATCACCGATAAAGCGCGGGACGAGATGACCGATTCCTACCGCGTATTGCGCACCATCGAGCACCGTCTTCAGATGGTCGATGATGCCCAAACCCAAAGAATGCCCGGCGATATGGACGGCGTGGCGCGCATCGCGGCGTTTTGTGGATACGCGGATGTGTCGGCCTTCGATGTAATGCTGCGTGAACATCTTGGGCGCGTTTCCGCACGCTGGGACCGGTTGTTCAATGGCGATGACGAAGACGAGGAGCGCGCAATCGAACCGGCCTTCGCCAACCCGGACGCCGCGCGCAACATCCTTGACCGATGGCGCACGGGCGACATCGCCGCCACGCGCAGTGACCGGGCAAGAGCCAAACTTGATCGCATATTGCCTGTGCTTCTCGGCGCAATAGCAGGGGCAGGTGATCCCGACCGGGCCTTGCAGGAATTTGATCGTTTTCTTGCGGGACTCCCCACGGGAGTTCAGATTCTTTCGTTGTTTGAAGCCAATCCAAACTTGCTGGAAATGCTGGCTGAAGTCTGCGCCGCTGCCCCGAAACTGGCCGAATATCTGGGGCGGAACTCCGGCGTGATCGATGCGCTTCTTGCGCGCGATTTTTTCGCGCCAACCCCCGATGCAGATGCCCTGGTCAAGGAATATGCGACGCTTGCCTCACCACATGACGATTTTGAGGGCCATCTCAATACCTCCCGTCGTTGGGCAAAGGAGCGGCATTTCCGTATAGGTGCGGCGCTTCTACGCGGGATCGACACGCCGGATGAGGCCGGACGCGCCTATTCTGCGCTTGCAGAAGCCTGTTTGCGCGCGATGGTCGAACCAGCGACGGCGGAAGTGGCTCGCCGCCATGGATTCCCTCCAGGCAATGGTGCTTGCATCGTCGCGCTTGGACGCCTCGGATCGGGGGAGATGACGGCAGCCAGCGATCTTGATCTCATTATGATCTATGACGATGCCGACGAAATGTCTGATGGTGCAAAGCCGCTCGCGGGGCCGCAATATTATGCCCGCTGGACCCAGCGATTGATGAACGCCCTCACAGCGCGCACATCAGAGGGTGCAGTCTACGAAGTAGACATGCGCTTGCGCCCCTCCGGGCAATCCGGCCCCTTGGCCACCCGCCTGTCAGCCTTCGAGCGGTATCAGGCCACGGAAGCCTGGACATGGGAGCATATGGCCTTGACCCGCGCACGGGTTATCGCAGGGCCAGATGCCCTGCGCACACGGGTAGAAGCCGCCATTGCCAAAGCCCTCGGCAAACCGCGCAAGCCGGAAACAATATTCAACGATGCGCTCGAAATGCGTGAGCGGCTTGCAACGGCGAACCCCAAGGCGACCGACGATCCATGGGCGCTGAAACTCACGCGCGGCGGGTTGGTGGATATTGATTTTATCTGGCAGGCACTTTGCCTCGTGCATGGAAAAACCGATGTGAAAGAAGCCAACGCAGCGTTCGATATGCTGGCCGACGGGGGTATCCTCAGCGAAGAAACCTGCGTTCAGTTGCGGGCGGCACGGGACATTCAGGCATCACTCCTCCATTTCATCCGCCTCAGCCATGATGGTATTTTCGACCCGGCCAGCGCCCCGCCAGCATTGAAAACAGTCATGGCGCGAACGTTGGGGGAGGAAGATTTCGCCACCGTCGAAGCACGGTTGGCAATGGCGCAGGCAACGGTTCGTGCGGTTTTCGCAGAGACTTTCAAAGTCGCATGACGCGCCTGCCCATCATTCACCACCCGGATTATCAAGCTCCACTGCATGACGGGCATACATTTCCGATGTCCAAATATGGCTATCTTCGCGAAGCATTGCTGAAACGTGGCCTGGCCGCGCCGGAGGACTGGCTTACCCCGGCCCCGGCAACAGATGCGATGATCGCGCGGGCACATGATCCGGCCTATGTCGCGCGGGTTTTCAACGGCACGCTGACGGCAGAAGAAGAAAAGCGCATTGGGTATCCGAACACTGAACGGGTAACGCGCCGTTCCCGGCTCGCAAGCGCCGGCACTCTTATCGCCGCCCGTTTTGCGCTGGAAACCGGCCTCGCCTGCAACACTGCCGGGGGCAGTCATCACGCACGTTTCGAGCATGGCGCGGGCTTTTGCGTTTTCAATGACGTGGCCGTCGCAATCCGGGCGCTGCAACGCGAGGGCGGGTTGGGGCCAGTCCTGATCATAGATTGCGATGTGCATCAAGGTGACGGTACAGCGGCAATCTTTCGCAACGACCCAGGCGTCTTCACGCTATCACTCCATGCCAGCGGCAATTATCCGTTCAGGAAAGAAACAAGCGACCTTGATATTGCCCTGCCCGATGGCAGCGGCGATACCGACTATCTCACCGCCCTTGATGCGGCACTCAACCGGGCAGCGCATGAAGGCCCGTTCTCATTGGCTTTCTATAACGCCGGAGTGGATGTCCATGCCGACGATCGGTTGGGTCGTCTGACGCTGACCGATGATGGTATTCGTGCGCGGGATCGGGCCGTGATAGGCTGGGCAAAAGCGCGCAACCTGCCGCTTACTGGCATCCTCGGCGGCGGATATGACAAGGATCGCCACCGCCTCGCAGAACGCCACGCGATCCTTTTTGAGGAGGCGCAAGCGGCACTATGCAGGTGAAGGAAAGCCTCACATCCGTAAGCGTCCGACAATCCCGCTTTTGTTACGTACGCGCTTACAACTTAAACGCGCGTTTTTCGTCAAAAAAACAGTAAAATCCAGATAACAAAAAATGTAATTATCGCGTGTTTCTCTTCGGGCAATACTTCCGGGTAGAACATCCAAAACGAAGGAAACACCAACGGGTTGAGCTTTACCCCGCTACGCTCTTGCGCACGCCTTCTGACAAATTCCAGCAGGGCAAAACCACTCACACCAAACAGTACTATTCCCACGCCGGTAACGCCTCTGTCATAGCGGTTCCACCTTACTCAAGCTGCCGACATCTTTCGGCTCTTTCCTACCCGTTTGGCTAGTCCGCTCTGGCTGCATGGACGAAAGGTCTAAGACGTTCCAGATTCAGCGTAACGCCATGGGAGCAGTTCGTCGAGACGGGTAATCTTGTGGTCTGAGATGCGCGCGAGGATATCGATGAGCCAGGCCTGTGGATCGACGCCGTTCAGTTTTGCGGTCTCGATCAGCGTGTATGCAATCGCGGCTGATTTTCCGCCGCCTTCTGATCCCATGAAGAGATAGTTTTTCCTGCCCAAAGCCACACAGCGCATGGACCGCTCCGCAGAATTATTATCAAGCTCCAGCGTGCCGTGGTCGAGATAGGGGCGCATCTTCTTCATGCGGGTGAGAGCATAGCGGATCGCCTTGGCGAGTTCGGACTTGCCGGAGATTTTAGGCAGTTGCGCGCCCAGCCAAGTCTCCAGTTCATCGAACAGCGGTTTTGCCTTCTCCTGGCGGATCGCGGCGCGGTCTTCGGGCGATTGGCCGCGTACCTCTTTCTCGATGCCATAGAGCGCGGCGATGCGCTTGATGGTGTCTTCGGCGATGGTCGAGCCTTGGGATTTGAACACATCCACGAACTTGCGTCTCACATGGGCCATGCACGCCACCTCGGACACGCGGCCCGAGCGGTAGAGGTCGTTGAATCCCGAATACCCGTCCGCGTGCATCCAGCCCGCATAACTCTTTGGTCTTGCCCGGTGAAAGTGGAGGGACAGTTTCTCTGTTAGCTTCCGGCTGCCTCGAATGTGATCGGTGCTTTGTATCCAAGTGCTGAATGTCGTCTTCGAGGATTGTAGAATCCGTCGATGTAAGTGCCAATGTCTTT